>JBJKSY010000245.1:0-4791 GCA_046703645.1 Cyclobacteriaceae bacterium | reverse complement strand
TCCCGCATACAGCACCATGCCGAGCATGAACAGCGTAGATCGCCGCACATAGGTAAAAATTTGCATAGTTAATCGTTTTAGAGTTAAACATTATTTAGAACTGCTAATCCATTTTACTCATGGTATTTCATTTTAAAACCATAAAGTCTATTCGTGCCAATAAACTATTTAAAAACCAAACCTGCCCCTGCGGATCTCATCCGACACAAAAAAATATGCATCGCAAGATTCATTGATTGAAAAACCGAAAGGAATGGTAAAGTTTCGCATAGTTTATTTGTTTCTTCTAACTTTTTATCATCCTCATGCAATCTGTATAAAGAAATCCCCTTTCCTCAACCGGGCCGGAAAAACTATCTGACCCTGAATCACATAGGTATCGGAATCGATTGCGCTCAATTTTCAAATTTAATAAAACAATAATCATTTAGTAAAGATTTTACTAATATTATTATGTGTTCTTAGGTAAATCATAATTTAGTCATAATCAACGCATTTCCAATAAATTATTATATTAATTGCTTAAAAATCATTTAAAATCGACAATTAATAAATAATCCCTTCTAAATATCATATGTTAATTTAATGATTATTTCACGGGTAATTTCGAAATTTTATTATTAAATGCAAAAAAAAATTGAATTATATTATTTTCTAATAATAGCCGGCAAAATTACGAATTTCATAATCTGAAATTCAAAAGGCTGACTCAGACAGGATTATACCAATCAGTATAATTTAGTAATATAATAAAATTCCTGGGGGAAAATGTAAAAGCCGGTATTATGAGAAGAAATCTTCTTTAATTAATCCAAAATAATGCCTGGAAAATTATATAATTGGGGTTTCCGGCTGAAAAAAATTCAATTTTTTAAATCTGATACAGGTATGATCCTTGAATGATCCTGATAATCAGTTACTTCCAGTTTTGTAACATGCCGTTTATCGACCAGGAAATCCCTGCCTGTACAGGAAAGGTATGAGGATCCATAATACAGTTCATGCCATTGAACTTTACCATTATTGTAATAGATTTTCACGAGGCGGTCATTATTTTCCGGAGAAAACCTGACCCATTGATCCCCGGGATTGGGTATTTCAAATACCTTCAGACTATCATCATTCTGGGCGGCAAAGATCAATGAATTATTATTTTTATCAAGCAGGGAGACCAGCGCCCTTCCATCGCCATCATCAAAAAATCCGCTTTGCGTGACCGGTACGGGACTTAGATCGCCGTCATCATTGCCCCGGAGAAATAAGCCGATAAATGCATCCTGTGACCCGGTGAAGGCTTCCGTATTAAAATTATTACCGATCATAAGCAGATCGGGATTATCATCATGATTGAAATCTGATGAGATAATTCCCCTTACAGGCGCAAACTGGGCCTGGAACGGCAGGGAGCTTATTGCAAACTTTCCATCCTTGTTTTTCCGTAATAAAGAAGATTCAAACATGGTAGCCTTAAGCTTAATGGAACCCTGTAGCTCTTCGGGCGTGAAAAGTTCAGCGGTGGTCACTGTGCTGTAGTCGATATATTTCGGGAACCTCTTACTCATAAAGGGTATTTGACGGATCAGGTCATTTCTCCAGGGTACCGGGTAATAGTTCCCATCCGTCCAGGCGCTCATTACCGGGTCAACGATGCCGTTATTATCGAAATCCTTGGCGATTATGTACAAGGGCTTTTCAAGGGTTGCCGTATACCGGTCATTCAGGCCTTCATTGCCCAATACATAGTCAATATTTCCGCTTTTATTAAAATCGACAGCAGTTATGCTGTTCCACCAGCCCTCCGTATCTTTTAATCCCAACTGGCCGGATACATCCCTGAAGGTTCCATGGTCATTTTTAAAGATCTTCAAAGGCATCCACTCGCCGGCCACCAGCAGGTCTACCCAACCGTCATGGTCATAATCAGTCCACAAAGCAGTAGTGACCATCCCTAAATTCATAAACTCACTGCACGCTGAATTTGTAACATCAGTGAATTTCCCGTGATTATTCTGGAGCAAAATGCTTCTTTCGGGCATGGGATAAGAGCGCGGGATAACTCTTCCCCCGATAAACAGGTCCATGTCGCCATCCCTGTCGTAATCACAGGCGGTGACTACGGATCCCGATATGAAATTCGGTGGCAAGGCTGAAGGATCACTTTTAAAGTTCCCTTTCCCGTCATTGATGAAAAGCCTGTCCCTGAAATGATAGGAATGAGGCGAAAATTCACTGCTCCCGCTTACGGCAAAGAGATCAAGATCACCATCGTTATCCGCATCGAACAAGAGTACGCCTGTCACTTCACAATCTGCTGTGTCCCTGATTGGAATTTCCCTGAACCCTCCGCCCGGTTGCTGTAACAGTACCTCCATCTGACCACCCCTCCCGTTTCCCACTACGATATCGTCGAGATGATCGCCGTTCACATCCCCTACAGCCAGTCCCGGGCCCAGCCTTGAAAGCATATGTGGCAAAAGGGGCTGGATGGAATAATCCATGAAATTGGATTCCTTATCCTTGTATTTTAAATGCAAACGGGAGGTGATATCATGAAAAAGCACCTCGGGCTGTATGGGTGGGACCATTACAGGATTCCGGGCATTTTTAATATCGAGGGTTATTTCACGGTTTGTTGGTAATTTATAAAGCCATTGCTCTTTCCCTCCGGGCCAGACAATTTTCAGGGAATCGATATAGGAACAGGTATCCAGGCCAAAATGAATAACCGGGTCCACACTCGAAATATAACCCCTAACCGTTGAATGTTCGTAATACTGTAGGCATCCGTCGGTAAATACGCTTATTTTCGCCCCGAAACCATCCCGATTTTCCGGCCCCCCCGACAATTTTATCCTTATCCATTTTTTTGCGGGTTCCAGTTTGTTTAAATTATTTTTAAAAATATAGGCGGGCTGGTTGATATTGTTGGTTACATAATCAAGAGCCCCATCATTATTCAAATCGACAAAGACGGCACCGTTTGAATAGGAATCTTCATTAATTCCCCATTTCTGAGATTCATCTTCAAATTTTTTGCTCTTAAGGCTCCTGAAAAAGAAATTCCTGGTTTTATATCTCGGTATATAGGGCAATAACAATTCCGGGTTGGAAGATATTCCCACCATTTTATAGAGCCGGTCGGCATAATCCTTATCGGTTACATTCCTCGGAAAACCATTGGCGATGGCCAGATCCTTATAGCCGTCGTTGTCAAAATCCGCAAACAGCGTGCTCCAGCTCCAGTCGGTGCTGCTGATGCCAAGCACATAGCTGATATCACTGAAAGTGCCATTTCCGTTATTCAACTGAAGGCAATTCCGGAGGTACTGTTTATAATACCCGGCATCCATGATCAAGTTATCCCTGTTGAATACCGTATTCGTGTACATCATTCTTTTCCACTGGATATTCGAGGGCTGCATTTCAAGGGTCATGATATCCACCAGGCCGTCATTATTGATATCCGATGCATCATTCCCCATGGAAGCGTAACTCACATGCTTGAAATATTTAGGGAGTTCGTTTGTGAAGGTGCCGTTCCCGTTATTCACATACAGTACATCGCTCGACACAAAGTCATTTGAAATGTAGAGATCGGGATATCCATCCTTGTTGACATCTATAACAGCAATTCCTAGCCCGAAGCCTTCCAGATTAATGCCCGCTTCCTTCGAGACATCGGTAAAAGTGCCATTTCCGTTGTTCCTGTATAATTTATCAACCGTAAGTGTTTTATTCCCGAAATGGGAGTTTTCATTTGCCATAGAACGCTTGCCAAGGAATACATTATCGAGCATATAAAGATCAAGGTCACCGTCGAGATCATAATCAAAGAACACGCTCTGGGTAGTATAGCCGTCATCGTCAATGCCGTATTTATGAGCTTCATCGATAAATGTAGGGATACCGTTGGTGAGGCCCTGGTTGATGTATAATTTGTTTTTACGGGTACCGTCTTTTTTATTAAAAGTTGCCGACACATAAATATCCGGCCATCCGTCATTGTTGATATCAACTACTGCGACACCGGAAGACCAGATATCTGGCGCGGCCACCCCTGCCTGGTCGGTTATATCTTCAAATTTGAAATTCCCCTTATTCAGGTATAATTTGTTTGGAACAAGGTTTCCGGTAAAATAGAGGTCCTCCAGTCCGTCTCTGTTAAAGTCGCCGACTCCGACTCCTCCCCCGTTATATATATATTCATCGGTCAGTATATTGAATGAATCCGTTTCATCAATTTTATTATTGAATGTGACATGGGTTTTGTCAGGAGGCAAAAGCGTGAATAAAGTTTGTGGTGTCTTTTTACAGCCAACCAGTAAAAAGAACAACCATGACCACATAATGAATGTCCTCACCCGCAGTTTATAATTCCAGTACAAATTCAATTTTATAACTATGAGAATACGTAAATGATTTTTTTCTCTAAAATATCCAATTCAGGTTTAATAATAAACAATAAGAGTGTGAACTTATACAACTCGCAGATTCCATTCTTAATCCGAGTCTTCCGCAGGAGACCTGGATTGGGGGGGGATGTGGGAAGACCCGGATTGGAGGGAGTGAGAAGACCCGGATTGGGGGAAGAAGAAGACCCGGATTGGGGCGATTAAAATTGTCTGAACTCATGCAACACGAAGATTCCATTCTTAATTCCGGATCTCCCCTGTTTTCCGCACAGGGTCAGTCTGAAGAATATAATTTAATTTTTGAATCTTGATTTGAGGTTTTTGATTTCAGTACCGTTTTCCTTAAGAACCTTTTAAGGTTTTAATACTTTTTACAAAA
>JBJKSY010000244.1:0-9932 GCA_046703645.1 Cyclobacteriaceae bacterium | reverse complement strand
TCTGGTATTCCTTCAGATTGGGAGTATCTGTCGTAAGAAAAATACGAGCGGTATTTTTTTCAATGACGATCCTTGCATCCAGGGTATTCGGCGTCCAGTATATGGAATCCCTGTTTTCAACCCGCTTTATAAATTCGGGCTTTGCATAGGCCCAGTGGGGTTTCCCGTCCCAGATCCATGTATGTGTTTTAAAGAAGTTGTCATTATACATGATCAGTAACGTATTGTAGTTGGGCCATGCCGTGAACCGGTCATTATAACCTTCCCATTCAATCCAGGTAAAGGTTTGCGCATATTGCTCTTTTGTAATCCCGTTTTCCGGATCAGTTTCAACAGGGGATCTGTCAGGTCCCTTAACCAAAATGATATAGGCAGCTTTGTTCTTCAGGTATTCGTCCCGCACTTCCAGGGCTGACAGCGGGATCCCGTTCTTCTCGAAATGATGGTCATATTTTGCATCCGATAAAAACCACTTATGGAATTCGTTAAGCCAGATCTCGTTGGCTCCGTGATGCCCGTCCGGACCGCCTTTGACGCCCGGTCCTGCTCCAATTGTACGCGTTACATAGCCGTATGCGTTCATGATGGCATTCTGAACGATCATGAAATGCCCGCAGTTGAAACCCTGTCCTTTCAGTGCAGCATCCAGGATACCCTCGGCATATCCATCTCCGGGGTAGTGATCCGCAAAATCATTGATCCTTATTACCGATTTAATCCAGTGCCGTAATAACAGGATCCTTTTGAATTCGTCCTTCTCTCCGTGAAAAACGGTATCAAGCCGGTATTTCCGGATCAGGTGTTCAAATTTTGGTGATCTCAGGTCTTCATGGGACTGAAATTCATGATTCGGCCGAAGCACCGGGTTCTCCACCGGCAGGGTATAGTATTGCCTTTCCCTGCATCCTGACAGCAATACACCAAAAAGTACAAAGGTTATTATATGTTTCAAGACAGGTGATTTTTTATATCCGGAAATAATTTAAAAAAAATTCAGGGTCCATCATTATTTTATAAAGAAACATAATAATATTTTATTAATTTATGATTCCTGTCAGTGTACGGGGATTTGACTTTTCCGGGACTCCTATGAAACAGTATTTTAAAAAATATATAATCCCGATTTTTATCCTCTGGAATTTATTTCCATTAAGATCCTTTTCGCAAAACCCAGATAGTGTTTATGTAATAAAACCCCGGGTTATTGATGACATCCTGCCAAATCCGGGGATCGGTTTCATGACTTTCCAGCGTTTCAACGGGGATTCACTGAATCCCGGCAGCGGATGGACAGAAGGCTTTCCGATCGTTTACCAGGACTTCAACGGAAACCTGAAAAACAAGGATTACCCTATGACCACCATTGCCTACTGGCGGGTCTACTGGAAGTTCATGGAACCTGAAAAAGATGTTTATGCCTGGGATATGCTTGACAGGGCCCTGGATTCCGCCCGTTCAAGAGGTCAGACCCTTATGTTAAGGATTGCACCCTACGGAACGGGCAGTGAAAGGGATGTTCCCGGTTGGTACAGGAAAATGGTCGGCCCGCAACAGGATTGGAAATACGATAACCCGGTAAACAAATGGATGGTAGACCCGGAAGATCCCCGGTATGCGGAATACTTCGGCGGATTCATCAGGGAACTCGGGAAAAGATATGACGGCAATCCCGGCCTTGAATCGGTGGATCTTTCCATCGTGGGCGCCTGGGGAGAAGGAGCCGGGTCGGAATTGTTAAGCAAAAAAACAAGGGAAGCCCTGGTAAAAGCCTACACGGATTCCTTCAGGAAAACACCGCTGATCGCTTTGTTGATGGATCCTGCAACCAATGAATATGCCGAGTCACAAATCCCTGTAGGCTGGAGGGCGGACTGCCTCGGCGATCTCGGATTCTGGGCTAAGGAGCAAAACGGATGGTCGCACATGCTGGATTTTTATCCCATAGAAATTATAAATTGCCATCTCCGGGATGCCTGGGAAAAAGCACCGGTAAGCTTCGAGATCTGCGGCACTTGCAACAACTGGCTTTATGAACAGCGTTATACACGCGACCAGGTAAAATATATTTTCGACCAGGCTCTGAAGTGGCATATTTCTTCCTTCAATGCCAAGTCGTCGCCGGTTCCCGAAGAATACCAAGATCTGGTAAATGACTGGCTGAAAAAGATGGGTTACCGGCTGGCCCTGAGACGGATCAGCTATCCCAGGGAAATTCCCGTGAACGGAAAATTCGAATATCAATCCTGGTGGGAAAACCAGGGCGATGCACCCTGTTACAAGGATTTTGCACTTGCTTTCAGGTTTAAATCAGATGACTCCCAAATTGTTTTAGTCACCCAGGCCGACATCAGGAAGTGGCTGCCCGGGGATATAGTGGATAATGAAAGTATCAGCTTGCCGGCAGATTTAAAGGAGGGGACCTATGACGTGCAAATCGCGATTACCGATGAACAAACTTTACAACCTGTAGTCCGGCTTTCCATTGAAGGACGGGAAAACGACGGCTGGTATTCTCTCGGTAAAATTGAACTGGTTAATAACAAATAAATGTTAAAACAAACAACCTATGAAGCAGTCCCTTCAATTCATTACCCTGGGAGTCAAAGACCTGGAGAAAATGAAAAAATTTTATAATGAGAAATTTGGCTGGAAACCGAAGAAAGATGACGGGGGTATAGTGTTTTATAAAATGAACGGATTCATACTATCCCTTTTTCCTGAAGAGGAACTAGCAAAAGATGCAGGAGTCTCCCCGGAAAATTCAGGTTTTGCGGGATTTTCCCTGGCAGTAAATTTCAATTCCGAGAAGGAGGTGGATGAAGCCTTTGCGGAAATGAGCGCCGGAAATGTTAAGATCGTAAAAAAACCTCAGAAAGTATTCTGGGGAGGCTATTCAGGGTATGTGGAAGACCCCGAACATCATTTATGGGAATTGGCATACAATCCTTTTCTTGAAATGGACTCCGATGGAGTTGTAATTTCTCATAAATAATATATTTATTAAATTCAAACCTTCATTACCCCCGTCAATGAAAAAACTGCAGATATTACTACTTCTTACGTCAATCCTGTTACCTAACCTGGTATCAGGGCAGAATCCGGATGTTAATCCATTTGATACCACCCGTTACGGAAGGAATGACAAGGTCGGGAAATTTGTATATGTCCGCGGATTCGACATGTATTATGAAACCTATGGTAAAGGAGAACCACTTTTGATCATACATGGCAACGGGGGATCCATCAATAATTTTGTTTACCAGATACCCTATTTTGCCCAGCATTACCATGTAATTATAGCCGACAGCCGTGCTCAGGGCAAATCGACAGACAACAGCGATTCACTGAGCTATGAAATGATGGCTGATGACCTGAATGCATTGCTGGATAAACTCGGCATTGATTCCTGCTATGTGATAGGCTGGAGCGATGGGGGCATCAACGGGTTACTTCTTGCGATCCGGCATCCGGATAAGGTGAAGAAACTGGCTGTAACCGGCGCAAACCTCTGGCCGGATACCACCGCAGTTGATCCCTTCGTCTATCACTGGGCGATGAATTATAATGATTCCCTGGAAAGGGTTAAGCAAACCAGGGAGGTTAAAAATGAAAGAAAATTGGCCCACCTGCTTTCCTACGAACCGCGCATCACCTTGCAGCAATTACATTCCATCAAATGCCCGACCCTTGTCATCGGGGGAGATCATGATGTAATTCTTCCCCGGCACACCCTGCTGATCGCAGAGAATATTCCCAGGTCCTATTTATGGATCCTGCCTGACTCGGGACATTCAACGCCCATACAGTATAAAGATGATTTCAACAGGGAGGTGTATGATTTTTTTTAAGACCCTACCGGAAGATTGAAAAATTCGACAGGTTTTACTGAACGAGATCCGGCTCCACTGAATCCGGTGGCATACTGAAAAACCGGGGACAATTTCATTGATTCAGGGCAACCTGGTGACCCGGTCTTTATTTGATCTGGATCCCGATCCCGTATCCCGGCCATATCTCCCTGATGTTCGAAATATCTCCATTTGTGAAACTCTTCGACATATTTTCAGGCGCCATGGAATGTCCATGATCATTCTGGAAATAATTCAGGTCAACGAAACCGATGATAAAAATGCCCGGAATTTTGGGAGAGATCTTCGAACCGGCTGAAATCCTTAATTCTCCAAGTAAATTCAATGAAGGATTACTTCCTTTGAAGAATACATTTGAGATACCGGCCCCGGCCGCAAGGAAATAAAATTCATCATATGGACTTTGCGGGTCCATGGGATGGTTGTACACTTGCTTTTCGATCATCCACCCGAAGGCATGAAACTCAGATTTCCCGAATTCCGATTTGCGGTAAAGAAACTGGTTCATGATATATTTTGTTTTCGTTCTTTCCGGGATTGCTGAATTCTTACTGTTGCCTGTTCCTATGGCTATGTTAAATGGGAATGTTTCGTCACAATAGTATCGAAGGGTAACACTGGCCCCGATATTCAATAATCCAACCGGGGTTCCATAGAGCTTTCCGGTTTTGTATTTGGTGGAATAAAAATTTATCAATCCGATTTGTGTTCCCCTGCAATCGCCCCCGGCATTGATCAATCCAATCTGGAACCCGTTCATAATCCTGGCCCTGTTGAACAGGCCAACCTGGAATGCTGAAGAATGATCATCGGCGATACTGTTTTTACCCTGGATATTATCGGCAAGATTTACAGTGCCTAATTGGAATCCAGCCAGTTCGTTTTTAGTGAAATTGATCAAACCGCCTGCCTGAATCCCCAGTGTAGTTCCTTCTGAAAAATTACCGGCCAGGGACAATTGAGCTCCTGTCAGGAGCATGGTCGAAAAATTGGCTATTCCGGATATCTGGGCCCCGGTCATCATTTCCTGCACGACATTGAATCCTGCTGATACCTGCGCTCCTGAGCCTTGTCCCCTAATAAAATTCAGCAGGCCTGAAACCTGGAAACCGCTGAGCGCAGCATATTGCCCATTCCGGATCTCTTTCTGAATTTCCCTGGGGCTCATACCCTGGAAAAGGTTAATGCCTGTTATGTTGGCCAGTCCGGAAAACTGAAGACCATAGTTTCGATCGATATTCAGGGATGAGATCCCGCTGATCTCCAGCCAGTACGTGCCCCTTTGATAGCCGGATAATAGGTTAAGTGAAATCTTAGAATAATAATTGCCCGGATCCAGCCCTGTGGTGGCTAATCCGGGGATCAACCCGAAACTTATTAATGATTCCTGTACCTGCTGGCCTTTGATGGAACGGAATAGAAATAAGCAAAAAATAAAAAACAATAGCTTTTTGAAACACATTGGGCCGGAATTAACACCTGTTTTACCGAAATATAAAAAAATAACAATGCTATAACTACATAATTATGTGATAATCAGGATTTTTAATAAATGACCCCCATGAATTACGGCAAGGTGTGATCATGGGACTTTGAAAATGATCAATACTTTTCACATAACTCCATGAGTCGTGAAATAGCCTGTTTGTTGTTACTGAACTGGCATTGAACTTCACGTTTGTGTTCAAAGTACCTGCCGGTGATCTGTCCTCCTTCCTGCCCGCAGGCCAGCCATACCGGGGTTCTTGCTCCTTCATCAGGCGACTGGCTGCCACCAAATCCCAGATTATTGCTGAGCTTGGAATTTACATCCCCGGGATGGCAGGAATTTGCTGAAATATTATATGGTTTCAGTCTTTCTGCAAAGGCAACAGTCAGCATTCGGTTCGCCTGTTTTGATTGCCGGTAGGCCACGTCATTGTTATATCTTCTCTTTTTGAATTCCGGATCATCCAGATCAAGTCCTCCTGCCCAATAGCTGGCTACGTTGACGATCCTGGCAGGTGCTGATTTTTTCAGGATCTCTTCAAACGCAAGCATCATCCAGAAATAACCCAGCACATTCGTAGCCCATTGCAGTTCAATTCCTGATTTAGTGTGCATAATAGACCGTGGAGTAGCTGCCGCGTTGTTCACAAGGACATGCAGGGGGCCTTCCCACGATCCTGCCAGGTCATAGATCTGATCTTTATCTGAAATATCAACCACTGCACTGGTGACATGACTGTTTCCCGTTCTTTCCCGGACATCCTTTGCATCTCTTTCTGCCCTGTATCGGTCCCGGCCCAGAAGTACAACTTTATATTCTGGATTTGATGCTATCCCGCCGGCTATTGCCTTTCCAATCGCTCCGCTGGCTCCCGTTACCAGGGCTGTTTTAAGTTCCATATTCCTTCATTTAAATCAGTATTAATATAATAAATATCAGTGGAATTTGCCGGCTCAACCCTCCCGGACGAAGTAAAAGTTCTGCCTGGACAGGCAGGGGTTATATAAACGAAATAGCTGTAATTTTGACCATCGAAACCATTAAAAACCATAATTCTCTTTGTGTGAACTGTCCCCGGCTTTGCGGAGCCACCAGGGAACCAGGGGACTTTGGAACATGTAATACCGGAAATGATTTCAATATTTCTTCAATATTCATCCATCAGGGTGAAGAGCCTGTTATTTCCGGCACCCGGGGAATTTGCAATATATTTTTTTCGCATTGCAACCTTCAGTGCGTTTACTGCCAGAATTTCCAGATCAGCCGGAACGATGCAGCCGAAGAATTAATGCCTCTTCAGGATGTGATCAATAAAATAACCGGGATCCTTGACTCCGGTATAAGTTCAGTCGGATTTGTTTCACCTTCCCATATGGCGCAGCAGGTGAAAACCATCATCAGGGAAATAAGACAGACAGGCCGAAACCCGGTCTATGTATGGAATACCAATGGCTATGATCGTGTAAAGACACTTCAATCGCTTGAGGGCCTGATCAATGTATATCTGCCGGATTTCAAATATTCGGATGCAAAACTGGGGTTTCAATTATCAGGTGTCAAGGATTACCCTGAAACCGCACTGAAAGCCATCCGGGAAATGGTAAGGCAGCAGGGAACTTCCATAACGTTGAATGATGAGGGAACTATTGAATCCGGGGTTATCATCCGGCACCTTATACTCCCCGGCCATGTAGAGAACAGCAAGGCCTGCCTGCGAATGATTGCTGATGAAATATCCACATCAGTCACTATTTCACTTATGTCCCAGTACCATCCGATCGGTGGCATTAAAGGCTACCCCGAGCTGAAGAGGACAATTACGAAGAAAGAATATGAAGATGTGCTGGAGGAATATGAACGTCTGGGATTTTTCCGCGGATGGACACAGGAACTTGCGAGCGAATCCTTTTACAACCCGGATTTTGAACGGGATGAGCCCTTTGTTCCCTGAAATTTATAATTATTTTAACGGGCCCTAATCACACACCGTCCGGGCATGAAAATTTCCCGGCTGATAATCCCATTCAGCCGGGAAGAAAAACAGTAGCCAGTATTAATTTTTTTCCTGTTTAGTCTTCAGGGTAGAAAGGCCAAAGGGCAGGTAAAGGGGACACGAGCCTAAGACACTGGTCAGCACGAAAACAGCGGCTAAAACCAGTAAAATTAATCCCGGGATACCGGTGACCGTTCCCGTGAAATACAAGGCTGCGAAAAT
The DNA here is from genome assembly GCA_046703645.1 of Cyclobacteriaceae bacterium. Taxonomy (GTDB): domain Bacteria; phylum Bacteroidota; class Bacteroidia; order Cytophagales; family Cyclobacteriaceae; genus DATDPY01. Next base: position 2,359 of record JBJKSY010000244.1, on the reverse strand, counting down.
TAATGCGATAACAATCCGGATGATCTTGTCGGCGGAACCTATATTCTTTTTCATGATGGTATTTGTTTTAAATTTTTCTGTAAAATTACCCCAGGAGCAAGGGTCACGTCAGTAACAATTGTTACCGAATTAAAAAATTTTTATTTCATTCCTGTTCAGGCTAAGGAATCCGTCTTTTTCCAGCTTTTTCAGCGTTCTTGAAACAACCTCTCTTAAAGTACCTGTATCATTGGCGATTTCCTGGTGCGTGATCCTGAGGATGTCTGATCCTGATTTCCTGCTTTTCTCCTTTAAATAAAAAAGCAACCGTTCATCGAACTTACGGAATACGAGCAGGTCGATCGAGTTGATGAGGTCCTCATAACGTTGTTGATAGAGTGTAAAAAAATAATTGGCAAATGCCGGGTAGTCGCTTACTAATTTCATCAGCTTGTCCGACGGGATGAGAAGCAACTCCGAATTTTCTTCCGTGACGGCAAATATTTTACTTTGAGTATTCGTAATGCAGGCTGAAAACGACATGACGCAACTCTGACCTTTCTCAATATAATATAGCAGGATCTCTTTATCCTCTTCTTTCTTGGTCACCTTCAGCATGCCATTGAGCACTACCGGGATCACGTTCACATAAGCGCCCTCTTTCAAAACCACCTGGTCAGGCGGGAATGAAACCACCTTGCTGTAATTAGACAGATCCTCATAGAATTGTGCCGGAAAACCCGGAAACTTTTCTCTCACGCTGGATATTTCCATAAATCAAAAATCTGAAATTGAAAATCAAAAATCGCGTTTCAATTCTTCCCCGGCTTGTTCCCCAGGATCTTTTCAATTTCTTCCAGTTCCTGTTTTGAAAAATCCAGGTTTTTGAGGGTCTCAAGGTTATTCATCAATTGATTTACCGAGCTGGCACCTATAAGCACGGAAGTCACTCTTTTATCTTTCAGCAGCCATGCCAGTGCCATCTGGGCAAGGCTCTGGTTCCTCCTGCCGGCAATAGTATTCAGGCTCCTGACTTTTTCCATGACTTCAGCCGTCACTTCATTTTTCTTCAGGTAACCGTGGGGTTTGCCGGCTCTTGAATCTTCAGGAATTCCTTTCAGATAACGATCGGTAAGTAATCCCTGGGCCAGCGGTGAAAACGGGATACACCCGATCCCTTTTTCTTCAAGTACATTCATAAGTCCTTCCTCAACCCAGCGTACCAGCATTGAGTATTTCGGCTGGTGGATCAGGCAGTGTATGCCCAGTGATTCCAGGATACCTGTTGCTTCGCGGGTCTGTTCAGCACTGTAATTCGACAATCCCACATAAAACGCCTTGCCCTGACGGACTGCCTGTTCCAATGCTTTCATGGTTTCTTCAAAGGGAGTATCCGGATCGGGGCGGTGAGAATAGAAAATATCGACATAATCCAGCCCCATTCTTTTTAAGCTTTGATCAAGGCTGGCCATAAGATATTTTTTAGACCCCCATTCCCCGTAGGGTCCCGGCCACATATCGTATCCAGCCTTGGTGGAAATTATCAATTCGTCCCGGTAGGGTTGAAGGTCTTTTTTCAGGATCTTCCCGAAATTTTCTTCCGCCGATCCGTATGGAGGGCCATAATTATTTGCCAGATCGAAATGGGTGATACCCTGGTCGAAGGCGGTAAGGACTATTTTCCTGCTGTTTTCAAAGATATCCACTCCCCCGAAATTGTGCCAGAGACCCAGCGATACCGCCGGGAGGCGAATCCCGCTTCTCCCGCAACGGTTATAAGGGATCATTTTATACCTGTTTTCTGCTGCTAAATACGTCATGATAAAAATTTTTTATCAATTTAATCCAAAGTCGCTAGTCGGTCAAAATTATGGATCAAATTATCGGGTCCTGAATCTTAAGTTCACAAATATTATCAGGGAAAGGGAATTTCTTAACTTATGATCCTTATAAAGGAAAGAATTGTTTCAGAACAGATCTGCTTTTTACGGATCGCAGAATAATCAACCCTAAAGATTCGAAACAATGAAAAACTCTCTTTCTATGATGCTTAAAATTGTCACCGTCCTTCATAAGATTGGATTCTAATATATATATCCCGATTTCATTTCAATTATTTTCTCATCCAAAACCTGATTTCTGAAGAACATCCCGGTATTCAGGGATTCCGCCGTTCAAGTTTATCCAGTCTTTCAATTAAACCCCTGTAACGATCTTCAAGTTCCTCAATTCGGTCGTTCCAGTGAAGGGGCGGATTCAATGATCTTGTCAGAACCGCAATCACCGGCCTGGTTTCAAGCAGTTCCCTGGCGGTATATTCTTCTGCCGGCCAGTCCGGGTTATCACAGAGGAATATCCATTTTTTACCGCCGGATTTATA
>JBJKSY010000243.1:0-15132 GCA_046703645.1 Cyclobacteriaceae bacterium | reverse complement strand
TTCTGAAAAAGCATGATTTTGCTTACGAATTTTTCCTTTTTATCTGTATCAATTCTTTTATCCTGATCCTGGCAAGCATCCTTGCTTCCTACCGGGTGGATGAGAACCTTATTGCAGGCATCAGTTTTATACTTTTCCTGGGTTTAATTGTTTCAATTATCCTGTCTCTGAGGGGAAGTTTTCAAAGCAGAAAAAGCCTGAGAATTGAAAATACGGTGAGTGAAGAAAGCAATTATAAGCCACAGGGATCTATAGCCTCCCGGAGCAAAAATAAAACCCCGGAACCGGGAAAGAAGATTAACGGATCGGACAGGAAATTGAAATTACTCAATTATGAAATCAGCCCTGAACAGGTGCTGTCCTTGCTGGCCGGGCAACTGGAAGCTGTTCAGGGATTATATTACCAATGGCTGAATAATAAGTTCCGGCTGAGAGCTACCTATGCTTTTCAGCATAACTCTTTAGACAACAATGAGCTTGAGAAGGATGACGGATTTATAGGCGCTGTCTTCACAAGTAAAAAGCTGTTGGTCATCAGTGATGTACCGGCAGCACACCTCAGGGTATTTTCAGGTTTGGGCGAATCCGGGCCTGCCTGCCTGATCTTTATTCCCCTTCAGGAGAATGATTCCATATCAGCCGTTATTGAACTGGCCACTTTCAAATACCCAGCCGCCGAGAAAATAGATGCAATAAGCTACCTGGTTAGCCAGGGAATACAGGCTTCTGAAGAGATAAATATCAGGTCCAGTAAAGCCATTTAATCCGGGAAGCATGAAGGAAACATTCACCCTATTTGACAAGCCATGGAAGTTCCCGGTTACCGTACTGGTAATCGGCCTGGTTTTTCTGACAGGGACAATTCTTTTATCGGGAGCAGGACCGGAAAGATTGGATGTTTCATTTTCACCTTTATATTCCGGTTTATTCATTCCTGTTTCAAGCGGAATGATTTCACTTTTATTTCTGTCAAGCTGGCTGGTCAGCATACCTGTATCCCATAAGTATAATCACCTGGGCTCCATGATTTCTTACCAAAAAGAGACCATTGAAAAAATTGCGCGATTTGCGGAGAATACCGGGAAAGGAAATTACGACGAAGATCACGGATTTGAGCCCGGGAATGATCTCGGGCAAATTTTGCTTGCCATGAAAAACCGGCTGATGGCAAACACCGAGAAGGAAAAAAATGAAAGATGGATCACCGGTGGAAAAGAACTGATCGCCGGTATACTTGGTGAGAGCCAGGAACTTTCCACTCTTTCGGTAAGAGTCATTGAATCGATTGTTCATTATTCAAAAGTAGTACAGGGGGCTATTTATATAACAGAGTATCAGGGAGAAGAGAAAATTCTCCGCATGTCGGGATGCTATGCCTTCAACCGTCGGAAATTCCTGGAGAGGGAGTTCAGGATCGGGGAGGGATTGGTGGGGCAGGCCGCCATTGAGAAGGATATTATCCACAGGACTGAAATACCGGCGGATTACCTTTCCATTAAGTCGGGGCTGCTCGGGGATGTGAAACCAAATGCCCTCCTGATAATTCCCCTAATCACCGACGAGAACCTTGAGGGAGCTCTAGAACTGGCTTCATTCAGCGAATTCACGGATCTGGAGATCCGTTTTTTCCAGGACATCTCCGGGATGATCGCCAGGACTGTGTTCAATGCCAGGACACGTGAAAATACCGAACGCCTTCTCAGGGAATCTACCGCCCTCACCCGCGAGTTAAAAATCAAACAGCAACAGCTTGAACAGCATGCTGCTGAGATGAAGGTGAAGCAAACCCTGATCGAGGAGGCCAATAAAAAACTGGAAGAGAAAATCCTTGAGGTCGGGAACAGCCATAAGAGGCAGCATGCCCTTCTTGAAAATGCATCCGAGATCATCACCATTTTCGACCGCCAGATGAATATTATTTATGAAAGCCCTTCCGTAAAGAATATTCTCGGTTTCAATCCGGATGAGATCATGAAATCATCCATCCTGGACAAGCTCGACGGAGAAAGCAGGATGTCCTTCCGCAGGATGTTCAACGAACTTGTCCAGTACCCTGACCGCCAGATACCCATTGAATTCAGCTACCGGAAAAAAACCGGCGAGAAGGTATGGATGGAAGGCCTTGGTAAGAACCGGCTGGATGATCCTGCCATTAACGGTATCATTTTTAACCATCGTGATATTACGCAGAAGAAAATTGCCGAGCAGGAACAGATCATGCGTGGTAAAATGCAGGCGCTTTCTGAGAATTCCAGGGACATGATCATCCGGTTTGACCTGGCCGGATTCTGCCTCTATTCCAATCCCATTGTGGAGCTTTTCCTTGGTATTTCAAGGGAGAAATTCATGGAAAAGCCATTTTACCATCTTCCGGTAGATGAAAAGATCAGGAAGGAGTGGGACAGTATCCTGACAAGGATAAAGGATTCCGGGGAAATCATTGAAACGGAAACGGAATTTCCGGTGGGGGGAGAGCTTCATTATATGCAACTCACTGCGATCCCTGAATATGACGGTCATCAGGTCCTTGAAACCGTACTTCTTGTGACTCACGATATTACCGACCGCAAACGCGGGGAGGAGATCATCAGGGAAGCGAACCGTAAGATCAATGATTCCATCAATTACGCCCGCCGTATCCAGAATTCCATAATACCGGCTGTGGGGGAACTCAGGAAAACAGTCAGGGATGCTTCGATGTGGTATGCGCCCAAGGATGTTGTCAGCGGTGATTTCCCCTGGGTATTCCGGCAGGGACATGATCTTTATTTCGCCGCCGCCGATTGCACAGGGCACGGGGTTCCCGGGGCCATGATGTCGCTGATCGGGTATTTATTGCTGAACGATATTTCGAAAGAAAAAGGAATACTGCCGGCGACCATCCTTGACCGGCTTCATGGCGCAATTGTTAAAACCCTGAAGCAGGATGTGGAGGGAAATAATGCTGCAGACGGGATGGATATCGGATTATGCCGCTATAATACAAAATCCGGTTTACTGGAATTTGCCGGTGCACACCGTCCGCTCTACCTGGTATCGGACGGGGAGCTTACACAGGTCAAAGGCGACAAATTTCCCATTGGCGGGAACCAGTATGAAATAGACCATTTTGTAAATAATGAAATTCCTTTAAAACCGGGTGACCGTGTCTTTTTATTCTCTGACGGATTATCGGACCAGTTCGGGGGACCTGAAAAAATGAAATACGGTCTGAAAAGGGTACGCGAAATGTTATCCGGCAACAGCACGAAATCGCTTGACGATCTGATCAGTGACCTCAGGGATGATGTACTTGGATGGATTACACATGAAAAACAAATCGACGACATCCTGATCATGGGCATTGAATTTTAAATCCTGAAAACAACATAAATGATTATACAATGACTGACTTAAAAGAATTTGTCTACCGACTTCACAAAGACCTCCTGGATCACCAGATAACCCTTGTATACGAAGGCGAGGTGAACCAGGAAATCACCAAAGCTTTTGCCAACCTTACCCAGCGGAGCCTGGAGGAAACGGAAAATAATCTGACGCTTCAGAAGAGGGTGTACCATGTTATGGTAGAATGCCTCCAGAACATCGGCAAACATTCCGACCACCTCGATTCGGGGGAACCGGTCGTACCGGGCCAGGGGCTTTTTATGGTGTCAAGGAATGAATCGGGTTATGCCATCACTACCGGCAACATAATCGGGAATTCGAGAATTGACCTGATCAGGTCATTGCTCGATGAAGTGAATAGCCTGGATCATGAACAGGTGAAAGAGCTTTATAAAAAGAAAATTGTGGAAACAAAACTTTCCGAAAAGGGTGGTGCCGGCCTGGGCTTTATCGATATCGTAAAGAAGACAGGTAACAGGCTGGAATACCAGTTTGTACCCGTTAATGACAAATCTTCCTTTTTCATTCTAAGATCTGCTGTAAATAAATAAACAAATACACAATGGAAAACCTTACCATTAATGCAACCGACGAAACTCCCCGGGTACTTCTCGACGCGAACCAGGGGAAAATGGAATTTTCCGGAAAATCACTTCCGGAAGATGTGAGCACATTTTACGGCCCGGTCCTGAAATGGATCGATGCCTATGCTACAGCTCCCAAAATCAAAACCGAAGTCATTTTCAAGTTAAGCTATTTCAATACGGCTTCCTCGAAACTCATACTGGATATCCTTTTCAAGCTGGAAACCTTTCATCAGAAAGGCAGCGATATCCGTGTCCTCTGGTATTACTATGAGGATGATGAGGATATGGAGGAAGCCGGACGAGAATACGCTGACCTGATAATGGTGCCTTTTGAAATTCAGGCCGTCAATTGAATAATAATTCACCGACAATAGATCTAAATATCTGAATCGTGAGCGAAGAGATACTCAAAGCACTTACCCAACTGTTCGCGATACTTTCCAAGCAGGATAAAGGAGCGAGCCTGCACGAGCGGGAGTTTGTCATAAGGTTTTTCCGGGAAGAACTTGACCAGGATTCCATCCCGGAATATACGACCCTGTATGACCGGTTATCGGGATTCGGTACCGATCCGTCCGAGAAAAAAAGAATTTCGGTCAGCGATTCGGTAAAAACGCTGGGCATTTGCCGGAAGATAAATAAAACACTCACACAGCGTCAGAAGGCGGTTGTCCTTGTCAAGATCATGGAACTTATTACTTCCGACCAGGTGATCACGTCCACGGAACAGGAAGTGCTGAATACGGTAGCCGAAGTCTTCAACTTTTCACGGAAAGAATACGAGGGCATTGAGAATTTCGTGTTCTACGGCGTGAAGGAACATGCCTGTCTCAATTTCCCCGGCATACTGATCGTTTCGCCCGATGATGAAACAGGAAAATCAGAATATCGCCACCTGAAGATGAATCTTCTCGGTAAAATTATTTTTCACAGGATTCCGTCGGTGAACATGTATTTTCTCCGGTATTTCGGGGAAGAGGAGCTTAACCTTAACGGATTTGTAATCAAGTAATCACAGGTCTATTTATTCTCCTACGGAAGTTCGGTAAAACTTCCTTCAGGCGAGGCAATCTATTTCAGCGAGATCGTTGCGAGGTTCGGCAATGATACCGAAAAGAAAGAATTATCCTTTGTGGCGCATGATCTTGAGTATACCTTCCCCGGGGGAGCCAAAGGCCTCAGGAACATACATATCGAAGAGAATGACGGCCGGCTTATCGGGATCATGGGATCGAGCGGTGCCGGTAAGACCACACTCCTCAATGTACTCGCCGGACTTGAAAAACCTTCACAAGGTCAGATAAGGATCAACGGTATTGACGCAATCAGGGAAAAAGAAAAAATAAGGGGCCTGATAGGTTATGTTTCGCAGGATGACCTCCTCATCGAAGACCTTTCGGTTTTCCAGAATTTATATTATAACGCCCGGTTATGTTTCGGCAATCTTGAAGATAATCTCATAAGGGAGAAGGTAGCCGATATCCTTGCCAGCCTTAGTCTCGATCATATTGCGGGCCTGAAAGTGGGCAATGCCCTGAATAAAAAAATATCAGGCGGCCAGAGAAAAAGGCTGAACATTGCGCTGGAACTTATCCGTGAACCATCTATCCTGTTCGTTGATGAACCGACTTCAGGACTTTCTTCACGTGATTCGGAAAATGTAATTGACCTGTTGAAGGAACTTAGCCTGAAAGGCAAGCTCATTTTTGTTGTGATACACCAGCCGTCTTCAGAGATCTACAAGATGTTCGACCGGATGTTCATTCTTGATGTCGGCGGTTACCCCGTGTATTACGGTGACCCTGTGGAAGCTGTCGGTTATTTCAAGGAAATTTCACGCCAGGTTGACAAGCAGAAGGGTTTGTGCAAGATGTGCGGGAATGTTAACCCGGAGCAGATCTTTAATATTATCGATGCCAAGGTGGTAGACGAGTACGGAACGGAAACCCCCAAGAGAAAAGTCCGCCCTGAACAATGGCACGAGCAATTTGTGAAACGGGTGAGAATACAGCCGGCCAGGGAAACTTCAGGACTTCCTGAGAATATCTTTAAAATTCCTTCAAGGCTGAAACAGGTTGTTACCTACACGGCCAGGGATTTTTATTCCAAGGTAAGCAATACCCAATACCTGATCCTGAACTTTTCTGAAGCGCCGGTCCTTGCCTTGATTCTTGCATGGATAACGAAATACAGCGGCGGACCAAACGGGACCTATATTTTCCGGTATAATGACAATATTCCAGTCTTTTTCCTGATGAGCGTCATCACCGCTCTTTTCCTGGGATTGACCGTCAGTGCGGAAGAAATACTCAGGGACAAAAAGATCCTGAAAAGGGAGTCGTTTCTCAACCTGAGCTGGAACAGTTACCTGGTGTCGAAGCTGGTAATATTATTCAGCATGAGCGCCATTCAAACCCTGAGTTTCGTCTGGATCAGCACCTGGATACTTGGGATCCGGGGAATGTTCGCGGATTTCTGGATGCTTCTTTTTGCCGTATCGGCTTTTGCCAATGTGCTAGGCCTGGTAATCTCGGCCACCTTTAATTCGGCAGTGACTGTCTACATCCTGATCCCGGTGATCCTGATACCCCAGATGGTGCTCAGCGGCATGATGTTTCCTTTCCATAAACTGAATAAAACACTGGCCACACAGGTTTCCGTACCAGCGGTAGCCAACATGATGACAACCCGTTGGGCCGTGGAAGCCTTAATGGTAGACCAATATGTGAACAACCCGTATGAGACGCCCTTTTACAACCTGAACCAGGAACTTTCCGAATCCGATTATCAATCAACCTACCTGCTTGAAGAACTTAAGAACAGAACTCAATATATCCTTGATAACCTGGATAAAAGATCAGATCCGAAAGTGCTTGAACAGATCAGGCAAAACCTTGAACTCCTTCAGTCGGAATTACCCGGCGAGCAGCATATGGCGACCTTTCCGCAACTCAGGGAATTGCTGGCATCAGAAGCCCGCACTGTTACCGCCGGATTGATAAGCAACGTGCAGGATTACCTGAACGGGCTGTCCGGAAAATACCAGGATCAATATAACCATGCCCAGCAGAATAAAACCCGTCTTATTTATTTCCTTCAATCCAAAGGAAAATATAACCTCGATGAATTCAAGGACAGGTATTATAATGAGCAGATCGCCAATGCTGTACGGAACCTGAATACGGATCAACGTTTATTGATCAGGGATCACAGGATCAACAGGCTTTTTGACCCGGTTTATAATCTTCATTATACGGCATCGGGCACACCGGATTTCAACGTTCAGTTCTATTCCCCAGTAAAGCCGTTTTACGGGTTCATGATTCCTACCTATGCATTCAACTTAACCGTGATATGGATCATGGCCTTTGTTGCCTACCTGGCTTTGTATTTCAACTGGCTGCCGGGATTATTGAGCATATTGGAAAAAGCATCATACCGGATAAAATATTCTTTAGAAACAAAATTAAAAAAGTAATCATATGAAAAGAGTCCTTTTAGCATTACTGGCAGGAGCTTTATTCTTCTCCTGTTCCAACCGTAAGAATGTAAAGGAAGCTGAGGCTTTCCTTGATTCGCTGAATGTAAAGCCGGACACTGCCGTGGTTTCCGGGCAGTTGGTCGAAAAAATTCTCGAACAGATCCCTTCACCGCTTGAAATGTCCATGCTTATCAAATCGTCGGGCCTGAAATACGATAATTCCTATCTGAGCCATGCCGATGATTACATGAAATACAATACCGCATTCAAACAGGCGATGAACCTGGGCATTTACGGTACTGATTTAATGTATACAAATATTTTCAACAAGGACCAGGACGCCCTGGGATATATCAAAGCTTCCAAATGGCTGGCCAATGACCTGAATATCGGTCAGTATTTCAATATGCAACTGATCACAGAGCTTGCTGTCAACAGGAAAAACTTCGATTCCCTTATGTTGATCACGGTACGGAATTTCAATGAGATCAACCGGGAGCTCCAGCAACAACATCGGTCGAACCTGAGCGCCCTGTTGCTGGTAGGCGGGTGGCTGGAGGGTCTGCATCTTACCTGTTCCATGGCGGCGGTTAACCCGGATAATAAGGCCCTGACGGATAAAATAGGCGAGCAGAAGATATTCCTCGAAAATATCCTGGCGCTGCTCGATTTCTGCTCCAAATCCGATCCGGCCATAGGGCAGATCGTAACGGATATGCAGGAGCTGAAAAACGATTTTGACAAGGTGACGATTACCTATACCTACGAAAAGCCGACTTACGAAGTGAAGGACGGAATACTGACCATCGTCGACCACTCTTCCAACAAAATCGACATTACACCTGCGGACATTAAGAATATTACTGCCTCTGTTGAAAAACTTAGAAAGAACGTGATCCTATAATTCAAAATCCCGATAAAAATGAAAATGATAAAAATTCATATAATCCTGCTTTTCTCAGCAGTATTATTTACGGCGCCCCGGGTATTCGCCCAATGTGACCCGGGAGTACAGGTTGATAAATGTATTCCCAAGCTTCCTGAAGGGTTCAATTTCCTGAAATCCTACGAAGTGAATGACATTAAGGCTTCCAATGGGAAAGTGGAATATTCCTATCCATTCGCCAAAGACACCCAATACATCATTAACATATGCACCGACGGTTCGAGCAACCAGGGCATTGTCATTACCCTGTTTGATTTTGACCGGCATGAACTGGCATCTTCAAAGATCGACGGGCAATATGTTTCCGCCATAATGTTCAACTGTAAATCGACAGGGATATACTATATAACCTATACTTTCGAAAAATCGGTAAAATTCTGCGGTGACAGCGTGCTTGGGTTCAAAAAATGATATGGGAAACCTGTATCGTGAACGGCTCATTTACCCAGGGATTATTGATACAAAAACGAATTTAACTGTAAACCCGGAGAGCGGATTCGGGGCCAGGAATCATGGAACGCCCCAGGGTGCGGGAAATGATCCTGGTTTTTCCGGTTTTATGCAATCGAATGCAAAGGTTAAATTCACGATCTTGATTAACCCGGCCATGGACATAACAGTCATTCAATGAGAAATATTATAGGGAAATAGGTTTTTTTTACTTGTATTAATTTATTGCGAAACTGAACCGGGTGATTATTCAGGCTGCGAGGATAAAACCCATTATCTTAGTCGGATTAATCCGGAGGCGGTTAACAGATCCTATACTTTCATTATCTTCAATCATATGGAAAACCGAATAAAAAAACCATCCACTGATGAACTTCTTGCCAGGATAGACAAGCTTGAAAAGAAGCTGGCAAAATATCAGAAAAACAAGGAAGATAATATCATTCAGGAGGTCATGGATGAAGTTTATTCCCATGTAGGGGAGGATTTCTTCCGTCATATCCTATCAGGTTTTTCACGGGTGCTAAAGGCACATATGACTTTTGTGGGTAAGGTAGTGGATGGAGACCCTGCCAGGATACAGACAGCCTATACGATGATTGAAGGGAAAACCGCAAAGAATTTTTCATATAATCTGAAAGGTACTCCCTGCGAGAAGATTCTTGAAACCCGGAAAGCTGGTCATTTTAATAATGTTATTCATTTATTTCCGCATGAAGAGGTTCTCAGGAAACGGGGTATTAAAACATACATTGCCGTTCCTCTTTTTAATTCCAGGGAAAAGGCCATAGGCATCCAGGTGATCCTTTTCCGGCGATCTGTAAAGAATTCAGAATTCATTGAGAAAATGCTCAGGATTTTTGCCGACAGGCTTGGCCTGGAACTGGAAAGAGAATTGCTGTTTCATGAAGTCGTCGATCACCGGGAAAAATTTCAGCGCATATCCCAGATCACTTCCGATTTTATATATTTTTCTCATTTACGTCAGGATGTACCTCAGTTCAACTGGATCCATGGCGCCTTGCAGGAAATCACGGGTTACACCGAACATGAGATCAGAACTTTGCCGGGACAATGGAAGGACCTGGTTATACAGGAGGACCGTAACATATATGAAGAAGGGATCCGGGGACTAAGATCCGAGAAACCGAGTCCGCTTTTATACCGTATCAGGACCAAAGCCGGGGATATTAAATGGCTTTCGGATAATTGTATAAGCAGGCAACCTGTTAATTCCGGCGATGTATCCGGCATACTTGGCTCAGTAAGGGATGTAACGCGTGAACAGAATATCCGGATCCGGCTCCGTGAGAGCGAAACGAACCTGAGAAATTTTTACCAGCACCTAAGGGATATAGCCGTCATCCTGGATGAGAAAGGCAGAATAATCCATGCCAACCATTCGGCCACTGCGAGGCTTGGGTATGGCCTGAAGGAGCTGACGAGCATGACCTTATTTGATTTATACCCTGGGAATAAATTTGCGGAAATCAGGAATCAATTATCGGAATTTATATCGGGAAGCCGAACTGAATCCAGTCTCCCTCTTCTTTCAAAGAGCGGGGATCTTATTTATGCCGATAATGTATTCACATGGGGAAGATGGGATGGCAATAAGGTGATATATTCAGTGATCAAGGATATTTCAGGAATTAAATCCAGCGAAGAAAAATTCTCGAGGGTCTTTAATTCAAGCTCCTCGCGGAAGGTTCTCATCGATGTGGAAAAAATGGAGATAGTGGATATCAATGAAAGCTTTTTATTTTTCACAGGATTTAAAAATAAAAATGACATTATCGGAAAGAACCCTGACAAGCTGGGACTGCCGGGAGAAGCCTGGAACCTGAAAAAACTCCGGCAACAGATACTTCGCCAGAACTATTCCCCTGTGGAGGAGATAACCTTCCAGGATGCTGAAGGGAATTACCGGTATGCATTGCGTTCAGCCGACCTTATTGAATCTTCCACCAATAAATATATGCTGGTATCCTTCGTGGATATTACCGAGAAAAGAGAAATGGAAGCTGAACTGAGGCGATCGGAGGAACTGATCGATAATATTCAGAAGGGGATCGGTATGCAGACCGGCGGTGAATTCTTTGCATATATATCACATGTTTTAAACGCTACACTTAATGCCGACAGTACTATCATCGGGCGGATTGATGAATATGATCCCGGAAAGATAAAAACCCTCGTATTCAACCAAAAAGGAAAAATTATTGAGAACATTCATTATGACCTCAGTAATACTCCTTCTGAAAAGCTTATCGGCGGCGAGCCGCTTATCATCCGCTCGGGGATCGGGAGGTTATACCCGGATGACAGCAACCTGGTCAGGGAGAATTTCGAGGGCTATGCCGGTTACCCGCTATATGACCGTCATGGGAAAGTCATCGGTGTGATCCTGACCTTATTCATGGAACCCATTGATAATATGGAATTGATCCGGAAGATCCTTGATATATTTTCCGGAAGGATCGGGGCGGAATTGGAAAGGTTTATGGCTTATGAATCGCTGAAAGAAAGCGAGGAACGTTTCCGCGCGTATGTTGAGAATTCCCCGATCGGAATATCGATATCCAACCAGGATGCCTTCATCGAATACGCCAATCCTGCCATGTGCCGGATGCTGGAATATTCAACGGAAGAACTTGAGGGTATGCCGGTTGCCAGGGCATCTGTCATCAGGGACGGTAAATCAAAATCAAATTTCATTGATCGTCTTATGGCAGAAGGAGAAGTGTTGAATGAGGAAAATACGCTTGTTTCGAAATCAGGGAGAAAGATAATAACCTCTTACGATGCTGTCACGCTGCCGGGGAACAGGTTCCTGACCTTTTTGAGAGACCTGACGGAACAAAAAAAGAATACCGAAGAACTGAATAAGCTGAGATCCGGGGTTGAACAAAGCTCCAGCTCATTCATTATCACCGACAAAGATGGAAGCATTGAATATGTAAATAGAGGATTTGAAAACTGCACCGGTTACAGTCGGGAAGAAGTTTATGGTGAAAAGCCCAATGTTCTTAAGACCGATTTTCACTCTGCCGAATTTTATAAAGATTTATGGGATACTATCAGTTCAGGACACAACTGGACCGGTGAATTTTTCAACAGGAAAAAAAACGGGGAATACTATTGGGAAAGGGCAACTATTGCCCCGGTGAAAAATGAAAACGGAGATATTGTCAATTACATTGCGGTAAAGGATGATATTACTCGGCAAAAACATACTTATGAGGAACTGGAAGTGATTGTTGAGAATATTCCGCTTAATATCTTCCTGATCGATAAAGATTATGTGGTCCGGAAAATGAATCATTACCGGTCCGGGGAAGAGGATCCCTCCATCATCGAACTGATGGGGATCAGGGAAGATGAAAAAATCGGCTGCCTGAAGAATGTGGATATACCGTGCTGCCTGAATGACAATAAATCCGGGCAATGCGAAATAAGGAATTACATAACGGCAGCTATTGAACAGGGTCAATTCCAGAAGGAAAGAGAAATCAGGTTGCAGGTGGATCATGAGGGAAAGAAAACGGAACGGTATATTTTATTTTCGGTACTGGGCGTACACCCGCATGAAAACCAGGCGATGGTAATTATATCCGATATTACTGAAAGGAAAAAAGACGCCCTGAGCCTGAAGTCCAACGAAGAAAGATACCGGTTTTTATCAGAATCCTCATTTGAAGGAATAGGGATCATGATCGGCGACAGGATTCTTGATATCAATCACCAGCTTACGGATCTGTACGGGTATTCCCGCGAGGAATTTCTGGAAATTGATTTTGAAAAACTTATCTATCCGGAGGACCTGGGGAAAGTTCTTGAAATCCAGGAACGTCGCTCTACGGAAACTTACGAACACCGGGGTATTCGAAAAGACGGTTCAATTATATTTCTCGAAGTCAGGTCAAGGAATATCCTGATCCCGGAAGGCAATGCCCGTTTAACGGTAATCCGGGACATTACGGAACGTAAAATGGCTGAACGGGTAATAGCGGAAAATGAACATAAGCTCCGGATTGCTTTTCAAACTATCCCGGATGCAATCACAATTCACAGGTTCGAAGATCTTGCCTACCTGCAGGTAAATGAAGGATTTCTTAAAATGAGCGGTTTTACAGAAGATGAAATCCTGGGACATACGCCTTTTGATTCAGGGGTGCTGGTAGACATGCAACAGGCGGAATCACTTATCAGGGAGTTCAGTTCAGTCGGTGAATTGAATAACATGGAAATATCTTTCTATAAAAAGAACGGTGAGGTAATAGACACCCTTTACTCGGCCCGCGTTTTTGAAGTATCCGGAGAAAAATTTGTTCTTTCAATAACTCGGGACGTTACCGACAGGAACAAGGCCTATAAAGAGCTTAAGGAGAGCGAGGAGCGTTACCGTATCCTGATGGAAGCTATTCCGGATTCGATCATCGTGCAAAGCCTGACAGGGGAAATACTTTATACAAATCCAGCCCTTGAGAAAATTGAGGGGATCAGCCCATCCGAGATCGGCATTTCACTGATCCATCCCGACGACCGGCCCATGATTCGTAAGGCTGTTGATGATTTGTTAATTTCCGACCGTTCCAATTCAGGTATTATCGAAAACCGCATGATAAGGCATGGCCGTACCTATTGGCGCAGCGGGGTCATGTGCAAGATCAATTATCACGGAACGCCGGCCCTTCTGACGGTCTCAAGGGATATAACCGATAAGAAAAATAATGAACAGGCAATCGCTGAAAGCGAGGAAAAATACAGGACTCTCTCCAACCTGACCACGGAAGGTGTGCTTATGCATAATCAGGGAAATACAATTGAAATGAACAAGGCTTTCGGCGAAATGTTCGGTTATACCCTTGATGAGATGAAAGCGGATTCTCTCCCAAATCTTATCGTTGCTCCACCGGACCAGGAATTATCTAAGAAAAAATACTGGGAAGGTGACCTGGTTCCTTATGAGGTGACAGGTATGAGGAAGGACGGCACCTTTTTCCCGTTGGAGATCCGCGGCCGGTTTTTTGATTACAAGGGAAGCAAGGTCAGGGTTATCATTACCCGTGACCTGACTGAAAGAAAAGCTTCTGAACATAGGCTCAGGGAAAGTGAAGAAAAATACCGCAGACTGGTGAACACCTTGCAGGAAGGTATCATGCAGATAGATCCTTCAGGTGTCATTCAATTTGTTAACCCGCGTATGGCCGAAATGACCGGATACCGCATGGATCAGATTTTGGGGAAACCGGTGTTTGAATTGATGGATGAAAATGCCGGAAGGATATTGAAGGATAAGATGCAAAACCGGGAGACAGGAATTTCCGAAAGCTATGACCTGGAATTGAAAGCTTATGATAACAGAAAGCTGATAGTTTCCATAGCGGCCTCGCCCTTGTCGGATGATAAGGGTAATTATCTCGGTTCCCTGGGGGCAGTTTCGGACATAACGGAACGTAAACACGCTGAAGAACAGCTACGCGAAAATCAATTGTTCGTGCAGCGGATCACCGAGCAATCTCCTGATGTGATTTACATATATGACATCGCTACTGATAAAAACATTTACATTAATAAGGACCTGCGAATAGTCCTAGGATACAGTGAAGATGACCTGCCCGGTGATAGTCTTGCGATTGTTGAGGAACTCATGCATCCGGATGACAAAAAGAAAATCACCTGGTATAAGAATGAGATCAGTGGTTGGAAAAACCAGTATGTACAGGAATTTGAATTCCGGTTAAAACATAAATCCGGTAGCTGGATCTGGTTCTCCGGACGTGAAAAAGAATTTCAGCATGAAAAGGATGAAATTATCAGTGTGATCGGTGTTTTGACCGATATTACCCCCCAGAAGAATGCTGAGATGGCCCTGAAAATCAGCGAAGAGAAATTCCGCATGGCGTTTAAGACCAGTCCTGACGGAATTGCAATTTTTAAGATGCCACACCTCGAATTTGTGGAAGTCAATGAGGGCCTGATCCGGCTGGGAGGCTACAGTGAGGAAGAGATTATCGGTAAAACTCCGACGGAGGTTGGCTTCACAGTGGATGAATCGAAGTTACATTACCTTATAGGACTAATGGAAAAAGAAGGGGAATTTTTGAATATAGAATTACAGAACAGAAGAAAGAACGGCACCATCATTGATACCCTGGGATCGGCCAGAACATTTGTCGTGAATGATGAAACCTATGCATTATTTATTGCCAAGGATATTACGGAATTAAAAAAGGCCAATAAAGCCCTTATGGAGAGCGAGGAAAAATTCCGCCAGG
>JBJKSY010000242.1:0-12428 GCA_046703645.1 Cyclobacteriaceae bacterium | reverse complement strand
TGTCTATGCCCGGAAACTCTGGTTCCCTATCTTCCTGCATTTTGCCTGGGACTTTGCCGAACCGGCTGTTTTCGGCGGGATTAATCCGGGGATATCGGTGAATCAAAGCCTGATACAGGGAAATTTTACCGGCTCCCGGATAATAACCGGGGGCATTACAGGTCCGCAGAATTCAATCCAGGGGTTGATTTTGTCGGCCTCAGTTGCTCTGCTGTTCTTATGGCTCGCAGCCAGGAAGAATAATTTTATACGCCCCGGCCGGATTCGGCCTGGAAAGCTAAGGAAATGAAATAGACCGGCTTCGGTGTCATTTTCTGACTTTGATTTTTATTCTCGCTGGTCTGTAAATTACAATACCGATAGAGTTTGACCGGAAATCGTTTTTTACTTATATTTTATACTGTTTTCTAACACCTGTTCAACAGGAGTTTTTTTAACTTAATTACGGAACCCGGTTCCGGATTTTTTATTTAAATAATATATCATCATGAAATGGATTAAAATTATTGTACTCTTTTTTTTGCTTTCCCCGGAAATTTATTCACAGGGCAGTGAATCAGTTTATTTTAACAGGGACAAGCTTGACAGCCTGTTCACCCTCATTGAAAAATACCGGAAGGGCATGGGAAGTATTTCCATTTTTAAAAATGGCAGGGAAGTATATCATCGTGCAATAGGTTTTGCCGATATAGCCGACAGCATCCCCGCTAATGTAAATACCGGATATCGTATCGGATCAATATCAAAGTGTTTCACTTCGGCCATTATCATGCAGATGGTCGAGGAAAACAAATTAAAACTTGATACCAGGCTCGGTGTATTTTATCCGCAAATTCCCAACGCAGGAGAAATAACGATTGAAGAATTGCTCAGGCACAGGAGCGGACTTTTTAGTTTCACCTCTTCACCGGATTACCCTGAATGGATGACTAAGCCGGTCACGGAAAATGAAATGATAGAAAAATTCATTAAAAACGGAACTGTATTCAATCCCGGGGAAAAGTCGGAATATTCAAATACAAATTATGTTCTGCTGGGATATATTGCTGAAAAGATCGATCATAAGTTATATAAGGATATCCTCATGGACCGAATAATCCGGCCGTTAAACCTCAAGCATACATCGTATGGAAGTAAAATTGACCCTCAGCAAAATGAAGCCCGGTCATATACCTGGCTCGGTGTGTGGGTGCCTGCCACTGAGACCGATATGAGCGTCCCCGGAGGAGCCGGGGCTGTGGTATCCACGCCCTCTGATTTAAACACTTTTTATAATGCCCTGTTTACCGGGAAAGTGGTCTCGGCTAAGTCCCTGGAGACAATGGAAAACCTGGTGGATAACTTCGGCATTGGAATGTTCCGCGAATCATTCCTCGGTAAAAATACTTTTGGCCATGGCGGCGCAATTGACGGCTTTCAGTCAAAAGCAATGTATTTCCCGGAGGAAAATGTTTCAGTTGCCTATACGGGCAATGCTGTAAGAATGTATCTGAACGACATCCTGAATGGGGCTGTGAGCATTTTTTACGGGAAAGATTACACCCTGCCGGACCTTCAGACCAAAATTACGCTTACTGCTGAACAGCTCAATCCATTTAAAGGTGTTTACAGCGGACCTAATCTGCCCCTGAAAATAATGATTACCGTGAACGGGAACTCATTGGTTGCCCAGGGCACCGGCCAGCCTTCTTTTCCGTTGGAGCCTTATGATATCAATAAGTTCAAATTCGACCCGGCGGGACTTACCATTGAATTCATTCCGGAAGAAAATAAATTAATACTGAATCAGGGCGGTGCGAAATTTGAACTGACAAAGGAGAAATAAACGGAATAATGATAACTGAATGTAATACTGAAACAGATTTCCGGGTTATTTATGAGATCATCAATGATGCCGCCATGGCATACAAGGGAGTGATCCCGGCTGACCGGTGGCAGGAACCTTATATGCCGGAAGAGGAGCTGAAGATCCAGATTGAGGAAGGTGTTCATTTCTGGAAATATATGGAACGGGACAGGGTGCTGGGAGTTATGGGCTTCCAGGATAAAAATGCTGTGAACCTGATCCGCCATGCTTATGTGAGAACGGAAGAAAGGAATAGAGGAATAGGAGGCAAGCTGCTTAGGTTCCTTTGTGATCAGTCGGATAAACCTCTTCTGGTAGGTACCTGGGCTGATGCATCATGGGCCATAAAATTTTACCTTAACCATGGCTTTCGTTTACTTCCCGAAGAAGAAAAAAACAGGTTATTGAATAAATACTGGAATATACCTCCAAGGCAGGTTGAAACTTCGGTGGTTTTAGCAAGCCAGGATTATGGAAGTAATCAGAGAAAATGATTAATTTTAAGACTTAATTCTTGTGAAATGTCGCAACTTACCAATTTATACATCGAGATCAACCCCAACCCGAATTCGCTGAAATTCGTTGCAAATTACCTGCTGGTACCCGAAGGTGAAATTTATGATTTTCCGGATGCTGAATCTGCAAAAAATGCTCCGCTGGCTTCCGCGCTGTTCGGATTTGATTTTGTAAAACGGGTTTTTTACATGAATAATTTTGTGACCGTAACCAAATCGGACGATACGGACTGGGATGAGATACAATTTGTTATTCGCGATTATATCAAAAAATACCTTGAAGAAGGAAAGCCCTTGTTATCGGAAAGCCGGACAAAGGAAGAAAACCAGGCTTCAACTTCTGAGATCGATATGAAGATCATTGCTATCCTCGAGGATTATATTAAACCGGCTGTTGAAATGGATGGCGGCGCCATTCAATACCAGTCTTTTCGTGATGGCATAGTGAAGGTCCAGTTGCAGGGATCCTGCAGCGGATGCCCGTCCTCTTTATATACGCTGAAAGCAGGCATAGAAAATCTGCTTAAGTCCATGGTTCCCGAAGTTAAATCGGTGGAAGCTGAAGAAATGTGATTTATCTCACTTTTGAATTGCTGACATCAAATGGATGTTCCAATTCCCCTTCAAACCGGCCTGTCACTAAAACCTTCCACCGGAAGCTTTTCCTCCCCTTCAAACCGGGCTGTCGCTAAAACCTTCCACAGGAAGCTTTTTTAACGCTCCATCCCCCCCAATCTTCCATTCCCCCAATCTTCCATCCATCCAATCTTCCATTCATCCGAACTTGCATTCTTCCATTAATACCGCCGGTATTCCAATTCACTTACTCGTCACTTCCCTGTTCTGTACCGGAGGCATGTAAAATAAAATTATACCGGTTTTCTACTTTTCACTTTCTGACATCTGGATGATATGCTTTGAAATCAGGCTGTAGAGCTCTTCGGTGTCCGGATCGTTTTTCAGTAATTCCAGGTGTGAATCCATGGTGTCATAGTCCCTTCGTACAGCCGGACCCGTTTGGGCATTTATGGGTCCCAGTTGCATGGCTTTCTGAATGGTGGTTTTCAGTACGGGCCACAGCAAATCGAAATCCAGGTTATATTGACGGACAAGATCATTGGAAATAGCCAGCATATGGTTGGTAAAATTGCAGGCAAACGTTGCAGCCAGGTGAAGTTTTTTCCTCATGTTGCTGTCAAGCAGGTACACGTCTTTGCTGATGCCTTTGGCAAGCCTGACAAGAGTTTCTTCAACACTGCCGTTACTTCCCTCGATAAAAAACGGCACCTCGTTCAGGGCTGTTTTATAGCCCTTGGTAAAAGTCTGCAGGGGATAAAATACTCCTGTATCCGGGCACGCTGAGATTTCCAGAAGCGAAAGTGGTTGGGAAGCGGAACAATGTACCAAAATACAATCTTCCGGGAGCACAATTTCCGAAACAACTTCCCTGATGACGGAATCGGGAGTGGTCACGAAAATGGCATGAATATTTTCCTGTGAAAAATCAAGGCCTCGTTTAATTTGCGGATCATAAAGTCTTTCTGCGAGAAGATGCAGGTTTTTATCGCTTCTGCCGGATATGAGCTTTACACTGTGTCCGGTATTTTCCAGTTCAGGGGCGAGATGCCAGGCCAGGTTTCCGGCTCCGATGAATGCCAGGTTCATAGAAATTTTTGTTAATTGACCATCATTTGATAAATCCTGCAAAAAGTTAATGCTTTTCCGGGATTCCGTCATTCAGTATTTATTATATGAAGTAAGCGGAGACGGATAAAAAAAACAGCCGGATTTATTGATCCGGCTGTAAAACCAAACTTAACAACCACAAAAAAATCATCAGTATAAAAATTCCGGTCGGTCAAACCGGAGAATAAAATCAAAAATGCAGTTGAGACAAGGCAATCTGCAGAATACCCCAACCTATTCTGCTTCTGTATTAAACTCCTCTTAAAATTTCAAAAGAATGAGGCTTCCCCGGTACATATTCATTAACTCCAACACGATTTCAATCTTAAAAGCTAAACTGTTTTTTATCAGTGTTTATGATCAAACCCTGTAACTGTCGAACTCATGTACCCTGATCCGACACCGGTTTATCATACCCGGAAAAGCCTCAATTGCGACTTTCTTAAAAGTCACAGTTAAAGATAATTCTGTTATTTGCTTTAAAGTATGATTAATGTCACCCCTGTTGAAATAGCGGTAAATTTTTACCCGGTTAAGGGGCATAAATGAGCGGGTCGGGGAACATAGCCCCGAACGCAAACCAGTATCCCATCATGGAATTGGTGGCAGTCAGGTGCTGGCCTCTCCTGGGGCCATCGACGGCATTGCCGAAAATATCCCATTTGTTGCCTTCGTTATCGATCATAATAATGTTACTGGCCTCATGGCTATGTGGTGTAAAGGTAAGTTCTGGCCCGTTCGGGATCTTGCTTTCATAGCATACGATGAAATTGAGTTTCTGGCTTCCGGCCAGCACCACCGAAAGTCCCTGGAAATTATCCTGGATCACTGAAACTGTGTCGGCAAATGAGCTCATGCGGTAGATTTTGGCATGGCCTCCCACTACCAGTCCGAGAACCTTTTCTTTCAACGCGAGACGTTTATCGATCGGTGTGGTATAAAAATATATTGAATCAGATTTTTTATACGCCGCATAGGGATCAAGTTTATAATTATATGAAAAGCCTGTGGCCGGGCTCATGACCTGCGTTCCGGGAAACATATATTTCCAGGTGGACCATGTGGTTTCAACGATCCCGAAATTATTCAATGTATATCCCGACAGGGATCCTGCAACATATTTGGACAGCATTTGCTGAAAGTAGCTCTGGGATATGCTGTCGTACAGGATATCATTGGAATTATACAGGTAATTTGTTGCTGAAAAAGCCGGGCTTATCCCCTGGAGATTTGTGGTTTCCCAGACCATTGAAGTGCCCGTATAAGGACAATAACTGACCGCTATTTTTTTATTCTTGATCACGTCATTTACAACATCATGGTATGCCATTATATTTTCGGGATACACTTTAAAAATGCCGAGAATATTCACGCCGATAACAAGGTCATTGTCGTTCAGGGTAACCTGGGAGGAATTAATGAAATTCGGGTTATTGATCGGGGGCAGCGAATCTTTGGTAATACCCCGGTTGATAATGGAATTTCGGGGTATGAGCCAATCCAGCTTGGACGGATCGTTGGGATTGTTCGGAGGCTGGAGATTAGTCTGGCAGGAAATGATCTGAAGCAGCCATAGGATAAGTAACATGACAGCCGGGTATTTCAGATAATATATATTTTTCCCCTGTTTCAAAGTTTGCTTATTTGTGAAAGGATCCTATTTTTCTCGTAACAAAAGGTAACCAGATAACTAATATCGCAAATTACTTCAGAAAATCAATGTAAGGAACCGCGGCAAGCTATATCTTATTTTCCAGACTAAATGGAGTTGTTCTCTGCTTTTTACAGGTTATCAGGTGCCGTCTTTTTGAATTCTGCGGACCTCCTCGACAAGGCAATGCCTACTCCCGTCATAAGCACAAACGCTCCCAGCCATAAAATATTGATCAAAGGTTTTGCCACTGCCTTGAGGATGATATAATCTTTTTCAGCAGTGCTGATCTGGAAAGTGAATGAATTCCTTTCAGGGGAGATCTTGGTTATCACCATCTTCACCCCGTAGTCCTTGTTTTCATCCGGAATTTGAGCGACCATATTTCCCCGGATCATATAAACCGGGTCAACTTCGTATTCAGCGTTATCGCCGAATATCTTAATATGTGCTTTTACGGCAACATCGTTATCGGTAAGCTTTTCTCCGTTTACCTCGGTTAGCCGTTCCATGTTGGTAAACCGGGCAAGGTGATCCTTTATATAAAAATTATCCCCGACTTTCACCTCTTCCGAATATGGCTTTGACCAGTCGGGTTCATCATTGGCAACTACCGTTACATGTGTATAGATATCTTCAAGCCATGACCGGCGAATGGAAGGAGAAACCACATTGCCCATGGTTGGATTTTCCTGGAGACGGGGATATAACCGGAAATGCTGGCCATTCGACTTTTCATATAAAACGGAATAATAAGTGTTTTCAGGGTTTATCTCCAGCGTGTCGCCTTTTTTGACCTTGAGTTTGTTCCCGTCCATGATATTGTCGGTGGTAACGACAAAATGCGGGTCCGCAGTCGGCTGGATCTTGTTTTTATCAATGTACCCTTCCACACCTTTGGCTTTTACTTTCTTTCCCTCATAGGTAAGCTTATAATCACCCATCTGACGAGATTCATGCAGGAATAAAAGTAAATTTTCCTTGTTGATTTCATCCGGGAAATTACGGCTGTATAATAGCCCGGTATTATTCAGTGAGATCACCTTCGAATATCCTGAAGAGGTAAGTATTCCTATGATCATCAGTGCGATGCCCACATGAGCCAGTGTTCCTCCTGATAAGGAGGTCTTTGAATTCATCAGCTTGAGCAATATCCTTCCATTGGCGGAGACGGAATATACCCCGGCCGTGATCAGGAGCATATAGGAAATATCATGGATCTTAAAACCAATCATAATGATCGCTGAAACGATGAATGTTATGATCACGGGGACTGAAAGTTCATCGAAAAGGTTTTTCCTGTTGATCCTCTTCCACCAGAATATCTGCGCCGTTCCTGAAAGTATGGCAATGGCCATTGCGAACCAGATCTGGAACCTGGAATAGAACAGGGTTTGTGATGCCGGCGGAGCGAGATTGGAATGGAATCCGAAAAACCTTGCCACGCTGTTAAATACCGGGATAGAAGTAGGAACAATGATCTGGAAACCTGAAAGGCACAAGGTTATGATGCCCAGTATAACCCAGAACTCACCGGAATTGCCATGGATTTCTTTTTTCGGCGACGGAATATGCTTCCATCGTATATAGAGGAAAACCAGCGATATAATAGCAAAGACAAAAAGGTAAACCAGTAACTGACCTGAAAGGCCAAGATCGGTAAAGGAATGTACCGATGTATTCCCAAGTATGCCGCTGCGCGTTAAAAAGGTGGAATAAAGTATCAGGAGGAATAATGAGATAACGAGGCCGTAGATCAATTTCAGGGAGGTTCCCTTCTTCTGGTAAATGACCATGGAATGAACTGCAGCCACAAGGATCAGCCATGGGACAAAGATGGCGTTTTCAACGGGGTCCCAGCTCCAGTACCCGCCGAAATTAAGCGTAACATAGGCCCAATAGGCTCCCATCAGGATCCCCAGCCCGAGAATGCCGGTACCCAGAAGAGCCCAGGGCAGGGTCGGTTTTATCCAATCCGTTTATTTTTTACTCCAGAGAGAGGCAATGGCGAAGGAAAAGGGCACGATGGTAAGCGCAAATCCAAGGAACAGGGTGGGAGGGTGGATTACCATCCAGTAATTCTGCAACAGGGGATTCAGCCCGGACCCGTCAGCAGGAATAAAATTTGGATTTATCTTGAAGATCGGATCCTTCAGGACATCCCTGATGAGCATGAATGGTGAACTCCCGATCTTATGCCCAAAAATGGCCACTCCCAATATCATGGAAACTAGGAATGCCTGAACAAATGTAAAAATTGTCATGACAGGAGCCTCCCACGACTTTGAATACCTGATCAGAAACAGACCTATCACAACATGCCAGAAGGCCCATAAAAGGAAACTGCCTTCCTGCCCTTCCCAGAAGGCTGCAATTTTATAATAGAAAGGCAAATATTTTGAAGAATGACTCCATGCATAATGGTATTCGAAATAATTCCCGCCGATGATCACGAATAAGGTAACAAGAATACCCATGACCGTGAGGGCGTGGAGGTAAAAGAAAAACCGGCCGTTATTTCTCCATCCTGTGATGCGGTCCCCGGTCTTCGATATTGAGCTGCCCAGGTAGCTGACAGAGGCAAGCAATGCGCTGACAAAGGAAATTATGACAAATAAATGCCCGAGTTTACCTATGAATAAATGCATGTTTACCTGAACCTAATTGAGTTTTGTGGCCTGGTATTTCGAAGGACATTTCAGAAGTATCTCGTCAGCCACGAAGGTATTATTCCTATAAGCACCGACTACGACTACCTGGTCCGATTTAAGCAGGTCGGGCGGCATGGGATCCCTGTAGTATACTTTTTGTATCCTGTGATTGTTGTCCACCATCATAAAGGAAACGGATAAATGATCAGGACTGGGTTCTATGCCGACAAAGTTTCCCAGGGAATCTTTTTCCAGTTTCCCCACCACATGAATTTTTTTATTGTTGCCTTCCATGGCCATTTTCTGCGCTTCGTTGAAGGTAACATAAGTGCTTGCATCCCCGGCGGTTGAAATGATAATCATGACTGCTATCGCCAGGATAATGATGCCGATTATATGAGTCTTCTTCATGATTCTTTCTTAGAATTTAACTTTTTTTCAAGCCTGAATATTTTACGGTCCAGACTGATGAGGTAAAGGATAAGTCCTGTCAAAATAATGGTCATTACCGCAACAACA
This sequence comes from Cyclobacteriaceae bacterium, assembly GCA_046703645.1. GTDB lineage: Bacteria > Bacteroidota > Bacteroidia > Cytophagales > Cyclobacteriaceae > DATDPY01. Next base: position 3,560 of record JBJKSY010000242.1, on the reverse strand, counting down.
ACATAAATTTTGCCGTTCGAACGCATCACATCCGCCATATCAATCTGGTCTTGCCCCGATTGCTGGGCCATAACTATAACGGGCAAAACTGACATTATTATTGAAAGAATGAATTTATTGAACCTCATAGTTGTTCAGAATCTATTTTGTTTTCAAGTTCTTTCTTACGTACGCGCAATTCCGTGATCCAGACGCCCAGTAAGGTCCAGCCGATAACGGCCGGGTAGAATACCATCCGGAGATTATTATCGAGGTCGTAAGTACTGAACCCGGGATTTCCTCCGCTCCCGGGATGCAGTGAATCAGTCATCCTGGGCAGTATCACAAGTAATGGAATGAGAGTTGCCCATGCAAATATATTGTAAATGGCGCTTATCCTGGCTTTTTGCTGGAAATCCTCTATGGAACCGCGCAGGATCACATAAGCAAGGTAAACCAGGAGACATATGGCGGCACCGTTAAGCTTCGGATCATTGACCCACCAGGCCCCCCATGTGAACCTGGCCCAGACACTCCCGGTCATAAGACCCAGAAATCCGAACACAATGCCCATATTGGCAAATTCCGAGGCTATGATATCATGGCGCACTTTATTGGTTCGCAGGTATCTTATCGATAATATCAGGGAAGTGGTAAGCATGACCATCATGGCAAACCACATGCATACATGAAAGAAAAGGTTTCTTACGGTTTCATGAAGGATTTCAATCCTGGGCACTTTATGCAAAAGGCCGGCGATTACGATGTAGTAAGCCAGGATAATGGCAAGTATTTTCCACCATGCTAACTTGAACCTTTCCATCAATTTTTCCACAAATATGGGAACAATAAATATGACATTGTAAGTGCGATTATATTTAATGCCGCCAGGGCAAGGATTTTACCCTGGAAAACCTGCCATTCGAGACCGTCGATGGCGTAACCGGTTAATTTTATAATCATTAATAATAACGGGATCATTATCGGGAAGCTGAGGATAGCCATCAGGCTTGTGCTGTTTGCAGCTTTGGAGGCGATCCCTGAGATAAGGGTGAGAATCGAAGCTAGGCCCCAGCCTCCCAGCAAGATAGTTATAATGAACAGGCTGATATTTTTTACCGGATTGCCCAGGACAAGGCTGTAAAAGAATGCACCGGCCAGTCCAACCGCAGCAAGTAAAAGGGAATTATAAAGGGTTTTTGACAGGATGATGGCTTCAGGACTCGCCAGGGTGTAATAATACATCATCCTTCCCGGGCTCATCATGATAAAACTTTTCGTAACGGCATTTATGGCGGTAAACAAAAGTATGATCCAGAACAGGGCATTCCAGAGATGCGCATCCAGGGTCTGTGTCTGGGTACGTATGCTGAGATAACATATAAAGATGGTGCTGGCCAGGTAAAGAAGAATGCCGTTAATGGCGTATCGGTTTCGCCATTCCAGAATCATTTCCTTTCTGATCAGGTGCCTTATTTCTGTTGCGATCATATTAGCGAACCTTAAAGTTACAACTATAATTCCATTTCGACCTGAAGGTCTTCACGGAAAATCTACCGGACATATATTAAAACAGTTGACAGGTTTTTTGGAATTATAATCCGTCAGAATTGAAAAGTGACAAGTGCATAGAAATTACGCGGAGCTTCTACAAAATACCCCGGTTCCAATATGCCGTCCCCGTTGCTGTCGACAGGAGTCCCGTTGGTGAAGTAAAGTTTGTTAAAGAGATTGTCTGCGACAAGCTGAATATAATTGGTTTTCATGAAGTTGATTTTCAGGCTTGCAGAAAGAATAAAAAATGGAGGAATTGTAAGATCCGGATTATTGGTGGGCTCAAGATAGGAACTGCTCATAAATCTGCCGGTTAAACCTGCATCGAGGCGCCCGGCAGGATGATAATGCAGAGAAGCTGATCCCACCAGGTCGGGGCTTAGGGCCTGTTCAACATTCCTGTAAACCCTGGGATCGCCATCCGGCGCATAAACTTTTATCCGGCTTTTCATCCAGGTCAGGTTGCCGTCAAATTCGAAATTGTAAACCAGGGGTATTGCATAGTCAAGCTCGATCCCGCGCCGGTAGCTCCGGTCAATATTTTTCCTGAGCTGTATGAAGCCTGTTGCATCCAGTTTCCCGATAGGAGCGATCTCGTTGTGGAAGTTCATATTGAAAAGATTGATATTGGCATGAAGGTGGTTCGATACGATACGGAACCCGCCTTCCAGGTCATCCACGCGTTCCGGTTTTACATCATTCGAAAGGGTGCTGGCAAGATTGGAGGGATATAATTCATAACCTCCCAGTATATCGATTTTTGTCGGCTCGCGATAGCTTTGACCTGCAAAGAGATATACATTTTTTGAAGGATCGATTGTATAGGTGAGTCCGATCTTTGGGTTCACAAATGTCCAGTTCTTAATGATGTTGGCCTGGCCGGGGAGATAGCGCTGGTCCGGCTTGATGATCAGCGCCAGGGTCCTGAACCCTACATCAGCATAGGATATAAAATTTCCAAAATGATATTCGCTTCGCGCAAAGGCGCTGGCCTCGTTTTTTACCGAATGTTCATTGTAATAGGGGTGGGCATTGTCTGGCAGAATGCTCTCCAGGTTCTGCCGGTGAAAAGTATATAAATGAATTCCTGTCGAGAAGTCGAAGTTTTTGGACGGACTCGTGTAAATGTAGTTCGAAATAAAACCATAATGCCGGTTGTACAAGGGATAGTTGATCTGTTCTAGCCGGTTTGAAATATAATAGCCTCCGGGAGAGGATGGGCTGTAAATGCTGTCGTTGACAAAATAACCGGAAGGGAAATCCCCGCCTGCGCTTCCGAAATAAAATGATGAAACGAGGGATCCGTTCAGGAAATGGTGTGTATGCTGCAGTTGAAGGAACGACTGGCCGAAGTTATCAATGTCATTTTCGTTCACATAATTGGTCCTGGGATCCTTCCTGATATCCAGGATGGATACCGGCAGATAGCCGAGTCCGTTCCTTGACCTCCCCGTAAATCCTGTCAGCTTTATTTCATCTTTTGGCTTTGTATAAGCCCCCGACATGAAAAATGAATAGGAATTAGTACTCGTATGATATTTATATCCGGCCGATTTAATGGAACTGAACCGGGTATAAAAGGATAGTCCGTGCTTGTTCTTCCCCGAATACACTTCAGCGCTTCCCTTATAGGTGTTGAATGAGCCTGTAAGGAACTGAAGCCGGGTATACGGAGTGCTGTCCTGCATGCTTAGGGATTCGAAACTGATGGAACCGGCGTAGGATGAGGTGCCGTTAGTGCTTGTCCCGACTCCGCGTTGTACCTGCACCGATTGAATGCTGTTGCTGAAGTCAATGAAATTAGAGAAGAATACTCCCTCATCGATCATGTCATTTAGAGGCGCCCCGTTCAATGTTATGTTGATACGGGTCTGGTCAATGCCCCGAAGACGGATCTGTCCGTAGTTGCCGAAGCTGGTGCCGGATTCCGAATAGGAAACTATAGAAGGACTGAGCTCTTCGAGCAGGAATTCGCCATCCTGGCCCATGTATTTTTCACGGATCGATTTTTTATCAATGGTCTTTTG
>JBJKSY010000241.1:0-2194 GCA_046703645.1 Cyclobacteriaceae bacterium | reverse complement strand
GCAGCCCTGGTCAGCATTCTTCAATATTTCTCAAAAGCGGAGAGCGTGCAGGCTTACCTGATCTGGACTTTCGGCAGCCTGGGAGGAATGACCTGGCAGGAACTTAAGATCTTTATTCCCGTCATCATCCTGGGAATTACCGGATCCTGGCTGCTTGCCAAACCCCTGAATGCAATGCTGCTCGGGGAACTTTATGCCGAAAGCATGGGGATGAACATCCGTTCTGTCCGGTTCCGCATCATACTGGTTACTTCCATACTGGCTGGAACCATTACCGCCTTCTGCGGACCTATCGCCTTTATCGGTATTGCCGTACCCCACCTGACACGGCTTTTATTCAATACTTCGGACCACCGCTACCTTTTTCCCCTGGTGGCTTGTATGGGGGCCATCCTCATGCTGTCCTGCGATATTATTGCACAGGTACCGGGCAGGGAATATACCCTTCCCATCAATGCGGTTACATCCATCATTGGCGCACCGCTGGTTATCTGGATAGTCTATAAACGTCACGACCTCAGCTCATCCTTCAGCTAAAAATGGATCAAACACCGATTATAGAGATCCGTAATCTTTCCGCAGGATACATCCGGTCCGGTAATAAAAGTAAAACCGTGCTGAAGGATATCTGCTTTGAAGTGAATTCAGGTGAACTTGTGAGCATGGCGGGCTCCAACGGGATCGGGAAATCCACCCTTCTTAAAACTATCGCCGGGTTGCTGCCTCCCTTACAGGGCCGGATCCTCATCAAGGGACGGCCCCTTGAAGATTATACCCGGGATGAAATCGCCAGGATGCTGAGCATCGTTCTGACGGGCAGGACTCCTTCCGGCAACCTGAAAACCCGGGAACTGGTATCACTGGGAAGGTATCCTTATACCGGATTGTTCGGGGTTCTCAACGATGAGGATGAAAGAAAGGTGGAAGAGTCCATGGAACTTACCGGCACGCGGGAATACCGGTTCCAGCCGGTTCATGAATTAAGCGACGGACAGATGCAGAAGGTACTGATTGCCCGTGCCCTGGCACAGGATTCCGGCATCATCCTGCTTGATGAGCCCACGGCCCATCTTGATCTCATCAATAAAATGTCAATCATGAATTTATTAAAGGAACTTTCAGGTAAAACAGGCAAAGCCATCCTGATCGCAACCCACGAACTGGACCTTGCCATACAGGTATCCGACCGCCTGATTTTAATGAAGGAAGATAAAACGCTTGCAACGGGAAGCCCGGAAGACCTTGTGCTAAACGGGCAGATCGATGCCTTTATTCGTCATGGTGGAATTACATTCGATCCGGGCACCGGAAAGTTTATTCCTGTCAGTTCGGGCGGGAAGCCGGTAGGATTGGTGGCCCCGCCGGGAATGCTGTTTGCCTGGACGAAGAACGCCCTTGAAAGGATCGGCTGCCGGCTTCAGGAGGGGAAAAATGACATTACCGTTGAAGTAGTTAACGCACAGGACAAAATTAACTGGACCATTAAGTATCCAAATGGTCTCGAAACCGTTCAAAACATTGAGGAGCTTATCCAAAAGATGAGAAACATTTTTTAATTATGATTTTTAATTTCCTGCCGGCACTTATAATGGCCTTTCTATCATTCCGCGATCCCGTAAATATCCGGGTAATGACTTTTGATATCGGACCCGGTTATGCCGACACCGGTAAATATTCATGGGAATCGAGGAAAGACAGGGTGATCCTAAGCATCAAAAAAAATCACTGCGATTTCATAGGATTGCAGGAGGTCCTCAATTATGAGATACCGGATATCCTCGAATCCATGCCCGGGTATGCTTTGGTCGGAAGAAGTGCCGAGATCTCGCCATTCGAAGGTGAATCCTGTCCCATCCTGTATGATACATCCCGGTGGACACTGACCGAAACCAGGATAGCATGGCTTTCAAAGACCCCGGACGTGCCGGGATCCGTTTCCTGGAACAGCAAGCATCCTACCCTTTTCACAAGGGCCATCTTCCAAAGTAAAACAAACAATATCGAGATCATTATTTACAACACCCGGTTTGACCCTGATTCGAGAGTGGCACGTCTTCAAAGCGCCATTGTCCTGTCAAAAGACATCCGCAGGGTTCCCGGGGAATACGCAATTTTGCTGGGAAACCTGGGAGCTACTGATAATGAAAAATCCATGGTAGATCTTACGAGCCCGGAAAGGACCGGTCTCAAGGAT
>JBJKSY010000240.1:0-3694 GCA_046703645.1 Cyclobacteriaceae bacterium | reverse complement strand
AGATGTGTTGTGGCATCATAGGCGCCCTGGTAGTCGTCAACTATAACTTTCGATGAATTGGGACTTTCATAAATCCTGTCATAAAATACGACAGGAATACCATTCGAAAGAGTTTCTTCTATGTGATCGTACTTATTGGTGTCCTTTGAAAGTGCCATAATAACTCCGTCGACCCGGCCGGCTACGAGGGCGTTCAGGTTGATGACTTCCCTTTCATAATGTTCATTTGACTGGCATATGATCACCCTGTAACCTTCACTGTAGGCAACATCTTCAATGCCGCTTATTATGGATGAAAAGAAATAATGCACTATTTCGGGCACAATAACTCCAATGGTAAGAGTCTTATTTCTCCTGAGGCTGGCTGCGATAACATTCGGCTGATAGTTCAGTTTGTTCGCAAGCTCCCATACGACAGTTTTTGTTCTCCGGCTTATATCCGGATGATCCTGTAGGGCTCTTGAAACTGTTGAAGGTGAAATCTTCAGTTGCTCCGCCAAATCCTTTATCGTAATCCTGCTGCTCACAAAAAATGATTATTCCAGTAATGCCAAATTCCTGAAAAAGTATGTCATTAACTAATTAAAATCGCGGAAATTTGAAAGTCAAGATAATCTTCCTATTGTTTGCCTTATTTGTTTTTTTTTATTCTGTTTGCGCCAGATAACCATAATTTAAGATTAGAGAAAAATATGTCACCCAAACCAAAATTCAATCATGGTGTAATTCACGGAAAAGAACTAAAAGAACTTTTTGATTACGCCAACAAAAACCATTTTGCAATTCCTGCGGTAAATGTTGTCAATACCAGCACAGTAAATGCCGCACTGGAGACCGCCAGGGAGGTAAATTCCCCTATCATTTTGCAGTTTTCAAATGGGGGTTCCGTATTTTATGCTGGCAAAGGATTACCCAACGATAACCAGGAGGCTGCAATTGCAGGAGGAATTTCAGGTGCTCATCATGTCCATGAAATTGCTGAAAAATACGGTGTTACAGTGGTTTTACATACCGACCATTGTGCCAAAAAGCTTCTTCCCTGGGTTGACGGTCTTATTAAGGCCGGTGAGAAATTCTATAAGAAAAACAGGAAACCGCTTTTCAGCTCCCATATGCTTGATCTTTCCGAAGAACCCCTGAAGGACAATATCAAGATATCTAAAAAATACCTGACCCGGATGGCAAAACTGGGAATGACCCTTGAGATCGAGCTTGGTGTTACCGGCGGAGAGGAAGATGGAGTGGATAATACCGGGATTGACAGTTCCAGGTTATATACTCAGCCGGAGGATGTTGCCTATGCCTATAATGAATTACTGAATATCAGTCCTAACTTTACGGTAGCGGCAGCTTTTGGAAATGTGCATGGGGTTTATAAACCCGGGAATGTTGTCCTTACTCCCCAGATCCTGAAAAATTCCCAGGATTACATTAAAAAGAAATTCAAAACCGGGACGAATCCGGTCAATTTCGTTTTCCACGGAGGTTCAGGTTCAGAACCTGAAAAGATAAAAGAGGCCCTCGGATATGGTGTTGTAAAAATGAATATCGACACCGATACACAATGGGCATTCTGGGAAGGTATTCTGAATTATTATACAGCAAAGAAGGATTACCTCCAAGGTCAGTTGGGAAATCCCGACGGTGAAGACAAACCCAACAAGAAATATTATGATCCCAGGGTATGGCTTCGTGAAGGCGAAAAAACTTTTATTAAAAGACTTACACAGGCATTTGAAGACCTGAATTGTATAAACAGAAATGCTGCCCGCAGGAAATAGTCCGTTTTTTCGGGTTATTGTAATCCTGTTATTATTTCTGACATCACAATGTACGTCACCTGAACATAATAATATGGATGACCTGTCATCCTATTTTCTCCGGGAAAAAGACACACTTTCCAAACCTGTAATTTACCAGGTATTGCCCAGGTTATTTGGAAACAAACAATCCGGGCATGTCCTTTATGGGACAATTGAAGAAAACGGTGTCGGCAAGTTTGATGATTTTACAGGCCAGGCCCTCGACAGCCTTAAAGCATTGGGAATAACATGGATCTGGTACACCGGGGTAATCGAACACGCGGAATTGACCGATTACAGGGCCTATGGCATTCCCCTCGATGATGCGGATGTTGTAAAAGGAAGGGCCGGCTCCCCTTATGCCATAAAAGATTATTATGATGTTGACCCAGACCTGGCTGTAAATGTCAGGGACCGCATGAAAGAATTCCAGGCATTGGTTGACAGGACCCACAGCCATGGAATAAAGGTTATCATCGATTTCGTTCCCAATCATGTAGCAAGAGGATACCATTCCAATGTTAAACCCGACAGTGTTCGCGATCTCGGAGAAGACGACGACATCACCAAAAGCTTCAGCATAAATAATAATTTTTATTACCTGCCGGGCACGAAATTCAGAGTCCCCAAGGGTTATATACCGCTGGGTTCCCTCCCTTTTCCAAACAAGGATGGTAAATTCCATGAGGTTCCGGCTAAAGCAACAGGAAATAACGTATTTAAAGCGCAGCCCGATATCAACGACTGGTTCGAAACCGTAAAGCTCAATTATGGCGTGGATTTCGGTGATCATGAAAAGACCTATTTCAACCCTATTCCTTCTACCTGGAAGAAGATGAGGGATATATTATTGTTCTGGGCAGAGAAAGGGGTCGACGGATTCCGATGTGATATCGCTGAAATGGTTCCCGTCGAATTCTGGCATTGGGTAATTCCGCAGGTTAAGGCAAAAAACAAGGACCTGGTATTTATCGCTGAAATTTATAACCCAGCCCGTTATAAGGATTTCATTAATACGGGTGGTTTTGATTACCTGTATGATAAAGTCCAGCTTTACGATACGCTCCGGCATATCGTGGAAGGAAAAGGCAAGGTTGAAAATATTACTCCTGTCTGGAAGTCACTTGCCGGAATCAATGACCGTATGGTCCGGTTTCTGGAAAACCATGACGAACAACGCATTGCATCTCCCTATTTTGCCAGGAACCCATTCAAAGCCCTTTCTGCCATGACTGTAACTGCAACCTTATATAAGGGACCGGTCATGATCTATTGCGGGCAGGAAGTAGGCGAACCGGCAGCGGGAGCTTCAGGTTTCAGCGGCAATGACGGCAGAACGTCGATCTTCGATTACTGGAGCATGCCGGAATTCCAGAAATGGACAAATGGAGGAAAATTTGACGGCGGACTATTAAGCCCGGAGCAAAAAAAGATCAGGAATTTCTACAAGGCCTTATTAAACTTATGCACTTCGCAGGACGCTATTGCCCATGGTGATTTTTTCGATCTTTACGACTGGAACAGATCTTCGGGTAAGAATGATAATCCGGATGTTTATTATTACCTGAGGCTGAGTGATAAACAAACATTATTGATCGTCGCAAATTTCGATGAAAAAAATCCTGCGGATCTCTCATTCGATCTTCCCGGAACTATAGGTCCTTATACCGCGGTGCACGAAAGACAGATGTCGAATAAGGATCTCATGGGAAATAGTACATTATTGAAAATTAATAAAAAAACCAGGGACATATTCCATGGAGACGTGAAAGTTCCTGCAGGCGGAAGCCTGATTTTTAATTTGTAGCTTATTTGCAACAGTATTATTTTTTTCGTTCATTTAATTCAATAATCATTAGCGATCATCCATGGCAATAAAACCCAAGCTAAGC
>JBJKSY010000239.1:0-7813 GCA_046703645.1 Cyclobacteriaceae bacterium | reverse complement strand
CCTTTCCTGTCAAGCCGGCAGCAGCTTGTTTGCCTGTTTACCCTGATGATATCATCCTGTTTTCCGGCTATCCGGAAATCAATGGAAAATGTAGCACTTAACGGATTGTTTTCAAGGACCTCCTTGCTTTGACGAGAAAAAGCGATGGTTTTAAGAGAAAATGCTATAACAAACGGCCTGTCGTCGGGATGCATTATAGAGTATATGAAACCGATATCCTTGAAATCATTCCAGGAATACCCGAGTATTTTCTCGACATTCGGGTGAATAAATATATTTTCACTTTTTTGAAGATCGGTTATATAGAAAAACTGGTTTGGAAAGATCTGAATGTCTCCCGGTTTTATCTGGTTTAATATGTCTGATTTATACGATCTAAGATCAGGATCGTAGGGCAGCCGCCTGACTTTTTCAATAAAAGTTTTAATTGTATTTGATTTCATTGAGACTGAATAAATACATTTCTTACAGATGCCATGTCAGTGATCAAAAAGAATTGATTGGGTAATACAAGGAAATTCGGAACTGAAACAGCAGATGCCTCAGTCTTTAACCCGTGATATGAAGCAGGATTTCCAGGTAATTTTTTGAGATCACGGTAAATATTTTCTGTCAATATTTTCCGAATGTTCATTTCCGATTCTTTTTCATTATTACTGTGACCCTGTTCGGATCAGAATAGGTTGATCCGGGTTAAACAGATCTTTTTCGGTTTTTTAATTCAGATGCCTTGTTTATTTATTAAACAAACCGGGTTAAAAATAAAATCCGTGGAAATAAAAATTTAATATAAGGTATTGAAAAGGATATACCTTTCAAAATAATTGATCACAAAAAATATAGAAAATGAAAACATCTAAAGTCAGGGTCTAAACATTATTTTAAATGCTCCGGATTATAGCTTTCAGGTTTTAGGTCAACTCATTTAATTAACCTTCTGAATCTCACGATCGATCTTTTTATTTGATTACCGTGCTGCTGAAAATATTAAGATAATTCGTAAAAATTATTTCAGCCCCATCCTGTTTTAATCTGCCTTGCATATTCTCATTGAAAACAAACACACGTGAAGGATGATGATGGGTTATAAAAGCTTTAATGGATGGGCTTAGTTTCATCCCGGGCAGCTTCGACTTTACTTCAATACCTGTAACCTCCCCCTTTTCTTCCAATACAAAGTCCATTTCATGTTGATTTGATTCATTCCAGAATTTTGGCTTCTTCCCATGCTGAACCAGGGAACTGAGTATAAACGACTCGAGTATGGCACCTTTATCCTGGCGAATGGATAAAGGGTTAAAATTCCGGAGAAGCACATTTTTAATTCCCAGGTCGGCAAGGTATGTTTTGGGGCTTTTTATCAGTTCCCTTGATTTATTTTTAAAAAAGGGCTGTAATGTAAACAGAAGGTAAGTCTTTTCAAGAATGGAAAGCAATTCCTTTGTTTTATTACGGTTTATGCCGATTTCATTTGCGATGTTAGATATATTAAGCAATTGGCTATCCCGGGCAGCCAATTGCCTGAGCAGGGTGTCAAACTCAAAATGATTCTTATAATTCAGTATATCGCGAATTTCTTTGAGGAGGAAGACATTAATAAAATTCTCCAATTCACGTTCCTTATTGTCTGCGACCACCACTGCCGGGTAACCTCCAAAGCAAAGATATTCTGAAAAGTATGGACGAATCACCTCAAAATCACTGCTTGTCCTTTCATTGTCCAGCAGGGGTATTTTTTCACTGTCTTTATAAGCAAGAAACTCAGGGAAGCTTACGGGATAAGTCTCAATTAGGTTAACACGCCCCGTAAGGAACTGCAGGGAATGTATGGCCAAGTCCGGGCCGGAAGATCCCGATATAAATATTTTCTTTCCCTCAGGCAGGTTATCATATAGATACTTTAAAACCTTTCCTCCCTCGGGCGCATATTGAAACTCATCTATAATTAGCTGATCGTAAGGGCTTATGTAAAGATCCGCGAAAAGATCAGGATTTTTTGTAAACAATGACAAGTCAGAAATATTGTCGAAACTAAGGTATTTTGAGTTTGGGAGTTCTTCAAGAAGGTTTTTCAAAGCTGTAGTTTTCCCTGTCTGTCTACTTCCGACCACGGCTGTAATCTTTGAATTATTCAGTTCGTTCCGAAGAATTTTAAAAAGCTTTCTCTGAATGATCATTTTAGTATTTTGATAAATAATAATGCAAATTAATAATTATTATGCACTAAGTATATGCAATATATTAAATTTTTTAATAGCGGATAACTTTTTGAATAGCCGGGAATCCTTTTAATATAATCACGAATATTCCATTCCAATGAGAGAACCGGGCGGAATATGCTATATCGATAAATTACGGAACGCAACAATGATCAATGCGGATCACGTCCGATGCGGCAACTTGTACTTCCATATTACTTTTTTACCACCTTAACAATCCTGGTGAAACTCCGGCTTTCAATTCTTACCAGATAAACACCCGGCGGATAGCCTGAAAGATCAACAATAATATCCCCGTTGTGATCAGTGAAAATTATTGTTCCCGATACTCTACTGCCGGATATATTATAGCAGTCGGCCTTAATAAGATTATTATTTTCAGACTCAAGCCTTATCCTGAAAATCCCGCTTGAGGGATTTGGATAGATTTTAATATCCATTCCGCAAGCTTTTTCCGGCAAGGCCATTATTACCGATGTCTTTTCGTCATAAAAATATGCGATTTCCTCATCCGAAAGAGCCCTTCCGATTATCCGGATATCATCCATACTGCCATTGAAAAAACCGGAACTTTTATCCCAGGTGGCGATCGTCGATTCGGCTGCCGTACCATCAGGTGTTCCGTTGCGGTCATACTCGCTGGTCTTTTTACCGTTTAGATAATACCTGATCTTAAAGCCATCGAAGGACATACTGATAAACTGCCATGCATGTGCAACCAACGCTTCATTGTCCAGGTCTGAATTTTCATTTCCATCATTCCAGAAGGAAAAACATTGATTGTTTCCCATCACAGCCCACTGCATGCTTTCACCGGATATCCGTTCGCAAAATAGGGAATATTGCCGTGATTCCCCTGGCGATAGCTGGTCGGGGTTGATCCAGGCCAAGAGGGTAAAGGAATTACGATTACCGATGACGGGCGAAGGTACGGTAATGTAGTCCGAAACACCATTAAATGAATAGGCGCTCTTACGGACGCCATCCCTGTCGGCCGTCAGGGTTGCGCCGGTCACAATTCCGTTTAATCCGTGCCCGCTTTCGTCATCCGCATTTCCGTTAAAAGGATAATACGCAAGGTAATCCAATGAATTCAGCGCTAAATGCAGGGATTGCTGAACATCGGCGCCATATGGGTCTGTTGCTTTAACCAGGATATTAATGGAGTCCGTCTTTGATTTATCAATCGATGTTATGGTGATCAGGGTATCGCCGGATATTTTAAAATAAGAATTATCCCGGGCATTGACCGAGTTATCATTGACCAGCTTATAGGTATGTGTATCCCAGCTATCGGGATCGTCGGTCTGTAAAATTCCTGCAACATGCCCGGACCTTGTTTGCGGAAATATGACTTTCGACTTAAGAGAAATCTTTGAGGGGGAATAGTTTATGGCTGTAAATGAGTACATATCTGACCATGGACCGCTACCATAGGGATTTGAAGCCCGTACACGCCAGAAGTATTTCGTATTCACTGTAAGTTTTGGCGGCTTGAAAAAAGTTTCAGTAATTGCTGTGGTATCAAGATATGGGCTGGTAAACAGCGAATCTGTATTTAATTGTAATTCATAGGTGATGGCCAGGTTATCAGGTTGCCAGTTAAGCTGCGGAAATGCAGAAACGTTGTCATCTGTTTCAGGTGAAATTATACGGATCTTGCCCGGGATCTTTAATGGAAAATTATCGGATAACGGGAAATTCTTAAGGTTTTCGGCAGTTATAAAAATCGATTTGATAATGACCATGTCAATATCACCATCGTTATCAAGGTCACCGGGATAAGCATAGGTATCGGGGTCGTGCAACATAGGAAGCAGTGCAGTAGCATCCACGAATTCGAAATTAGCATTATTCAGGAATATCTTGATCCTTTGCGGTTCGGCACTGGCTTTTACTACAATATCCTCGTAACCGTCATTATTGAAGTCGGCTGTATATGGGCAAGCCGTTCCTAAGGTTATGGGAAGTTTATAGGTAAAATCCTTGTATGTTCCATTCCCGTTGCTGTAAAGTAGCCTGATGGCACTTTGACTTCCGGCTGTATCACCATTGGTCATGCCATCCAGTATATCGGGGAATCCGTCAAGGTTTAAATCGGCAATGCTTTGATCAGGTTGATTACAACTTCTGAAATCTGGATAAGGTTTTATAGGAAGAGCTGTTGAATCGGCATATTGAAAATAGCCTGTTCCGTCATTTAATACCAAAAAACCACGAGTTTGAAGAAACCCGATATCCCCCTCAGCTTTCATGATTGCCCCGCCATAAAGATCCGGGTCGCCATCATTGTCTACATCCACGAGTTTATAGCTCAGGGATCCCGGATGATTCAACTCATAAGGTACGCGTGTATTATCAAGAGTAAATTTTCCGGTTCCATCATTTATGTAAAATCCGAAATCCTGGTCACCGCGCCATTCCACAACAAAAATGTCGATATCTCCGTCCCCGTCGATATCACCTGCCGTTTCTGCATGTGTGATCAGGTGAAAGGGTGGAAGGTGGGTTGAGCTTACGTCGATAAGCTTTCCGTCGGCCGACTGAAGAAGAAGAAAGTTGTTTTCTCCCCCGAAAGGCTCCGCATCAATTCCGAAACATCCGAGGAATACATCCTGGAGCCCGTCCCCGTTAAAGTCCTTTACAAGGAATTGGTTTGCTCCGCCGTGAAAGGCGGGAGGCTGTACCGGCAGGATCTCGTTAGTGGCATCGGAAAAATTTCCATGCCCGTCATTTTTAAAGGCTGCAAACCGGCAAAGCCATTCGCCGGCTTCCACTGTGCAGATAAAATCTAGGTCGCCGTCATGATCAAAATCAATCAAAGCTCCGGCCTGGATATTCCCTTCGAATTTATATTCCTTTATTCTGAAATAGGGTCCACCATCAATGAATTTGCTGTTAACCCATACCGGATCGGCCGATGTAGCAGCAAACATTTCGTGTTCCGGCTGCTCAGTTAATCCAAGCATGAGCTTGCCGGAAGGATCCGCATGGTTTGTGGCATACTGTCCGGAATCCTCATCCAGAGGCCAGTATTCCTGAATCCCGGGTTCTGTTCCCGAAGGAGCGTTCTCGGCTATGTGCTCGATCAGGGTGTCGGCAAGGGCGATGTCCCATACACTTACAGAAGATATCAGGCCGATAAAACCCTGTTCCACATGATTGTTGGGAGGGCCGCCTTTGATCCCCCCGATATAATATCTTAAAGGAACCTTATAATTCCCGGAAGGGCATACCGACTCAACGCTTTTTTTCCCGTTGATCCACAAGCTCATCTTACCGTTTCCCAACCTGCAGGTAACATGATTCCAATGAAAATCCGAAACGGAATCTTTTGAAAAAACAGTAATTGAAGATGCGGAATCATAGGCGTATGAGAACCTTACCGTGTGGTCATCCTCAACACGAAGACTTGAAATGAAAGCATAGGGATCGGATGTAGTTGCCGGGATTTGAGAAAATATGCATTCTCTGTAATGGAGTTCAGCATTTTTCGGTTCGGGATAAATCCAGGCTGATATCGTAAAGGCGGTATCAAGACTTTCGAAGGTCAATTCTTCCGGGGTGAGCAGGAGTTCCCCTCCGTTAAACCTGAGGTAATTCTTCTGGGAAGGGTGAAAAAGACTATCCTGGTTAGCCTGGGGGAAGGAGTATATACTTCGGGCCAGGAGGATGTATAAGAGAAGGAACTTTTTCATAGACTAAAACAGAATTAAAAAGAATCTCTTTATCTGATAAATCATGAACAATTTTATTGTTGCAGAAATGAAAAAATTATTATCGGGTTAGGAAAAATTAACAACTTGATGAAAGTTAGATAAGATTATCGATACAATAAATACCCCGATAAAAAATCCCCCAAAGGGGGGATGGAGATTGACTACTATCCTTATTTATTTTATATATATTTATTTCACAATGTCTTGCATTGTAATTCACCAGCTTATAATTATTTAACTTTAAAAACCTGTCCTTGAGAAAAACTTGGGTATATGTTAACGGGATAAAAACCGGGATTATAACGGAAATCGAACTGAAAAAAATATTCCGTTTTGAATACCCTGGTGATTATAACGGCCCGCAGGTATCGCTTACTATGCCGTTATCCAAGCGTACATATGATTTTGGAACCTTTCCTCCGTTCTTTGACGGTTGGTTGCCCGAGAGTCACCCGGGGAAGGATTATTGCATTCAGGCTGAATCGATAAGCATGATTATTTTGCTCAGTTGCTTATGGCCGGAGATGATCTGCTTGGTGATATTTCGATTAAGGAGGTCAGGTAATGAACCGCTGCCCCATCACTTATCAGGAATGCGGATCAGACCTTTACAGCCATGAAGGATTATCCCTGTTTTTCATGGGACCTGCCTCACCACCCTTGTTGCATTACAGCGCTGAAGAGCTTTTGAAAGAATCGATGATCCGTACAACGCAATCGGCTATCGCGGGAATTCAGTCTAAGCTGAGTGCGGTTGTAGATGAATCGAACGGCTGTTTCGAACTGGTTGGGAAAAACGGAAAGTATATATTGAAGCCTCAGCACCCCGGTTTCCGCGAGGTTCCGGAAAACGAGGACCTGACTATGCGCCTCGCATCCAGTATTGATCTGGTAGTTCCGTTCCATGGCCTGGTATATGCCACGGATCATTCACTCACCTATTTTATTAAACGGTTTGCCGTTTCATTGTCTTACCCAACCTTCGATGAAAAATCAAAAACAGGATTAACGGATAATGGGAGAAATTAGTGACACACCGATCACCTCTAATCATTTTGTGATTTGTTGATTTTTGACTTAAAATTCAGTCATTTAACAGATACCAATTACCGACCACCGATCACTTCTTCAATGCGGCTTTCCCTGGTTAATCAGACTTTTATCACAAGGGTATTCGAACTCAGACTGAAAGGTAGTGTGGTGAATATGAAAATCCTTATCGAGATCATCACGCATCCTGTTCAGGATACGGCAGGATTCGCTGATCGATATGTCCCTGCTGAATTCGACGTGCGCTTCGAAGTAAATGTCGTGGTCATTTAACTGCCAGGCATGAATATGATGAATGCCTTTTACATTATCATATGCTGATAGCCGTCCTGCAATTTGCTCGAGGTCGAGACCTTCAGGCGTGAATTGCATCAGGACCTTCAGGCTCTGTACAACCAGATTCCATGCTAGGAAAATGAGGTACACGGCAATGACAATTGAAAGTATCGGATCAAGGAGGTAAAAATTGAAGAAATAGATCATAACCCCGCCTGCAAGAACCACTAACGATGATAACATGTCAACGAACAGGTGAATATAAGCCGAACGCATATTCATATTGCTTCCTGAATCCCTATGAAGTATCAGTACGCTAAGGCCATTGGCAATAACGCCGACTGCAGCAAGGGCAATAACGATCTCCGGCTTAACACCGCTGTACTTTTTTTCTATGATCCTCTCCGCGGATTCAATAATCAGGAATACGCCGATCACAAGCAGGATAGAAGCGTTGATGAACGCTGCAATGATCTCAGCCCTTTTATACCCGAAGGTCTGATTCACGGTCGATTTCCTCCTGGTAAGTCTATCGGCTACCCAACTGAT
>JBJKSY010000238.1:0-21075 GCA_046703645.1 Cyclobacteriaceae bacterium | reverse complement strand
CCTATTAAGATCGGATAAATTAAAGAATTAACTCCGCAGATACCGCGGAAAATTGTTTATTATTTTCATTAAAATTCCCCCGCCTCCGCATTTCCCCATTTCCCGATTTGTTTATTTCAGATACATTTTATTCAAGTGACAAGTGACAAGTGACAAGTGACAAGTGTGACCGTGATCAGTAAACAGTGATCGGTGACCGGTGAATGCCCTGTCTTGTCACTCGTCACTTATTAAAGTTTATCTCGCCCTTATAACGAAAATGTTCGTAGATGACCAATAATGAATTAAATTATCCATTAAGTCATTCCATCATCAATTCGATAACGGGAATTTCAACATCAGGTTTCCTGACGGGCAATTCAAGGATCACATCGTTGCTACCTGTATTTCCTCCCTCCCAGTTACCTGAGGCCGGATGCATTTTTATTTCAGAAGCATCATGCAGGAACTGGGCATATTTAATTTTACCCTTATAACCTGGCAGCCTCATCGAGCCGAGCGGGTAATCAAGCAAATGAATATACAGCCTTTTGGTATCCGGGTTCCAGGTCAGCAGACAATTATCAGGTTTGGCATATTTATCGGGAGCCTGCGTGCATCCAAAGATCGACCGGCTGTTGACCTTCATCCACTCACCCATAGCTGCAAGAGAGCGTTGGGCTCTTTCATCGAAGGTCCCGCGACCGGTCGGGCCGACATTGAGCAGCAGGTTTCCGCCCTTGCTCACCGATTCTATCAACAGTTCCAGCAGTTGTTTGGGGCTTTTCCAGGTATATTCATCCCGGTAATATCCCCAGGAACCCGAAAAGGTCTGGCAGGTTTCCCAGGGAATCTTTTTGCCATTATAGGCAGGCCATTCCGGGACCTTTACCTGTTCCGGAGTAGTGAAGTCCCAGCCGCCTTCCACGTCTTTAAGGTCCAGGCGGTCATTCACAATGATCCCGGGCTGGAGCTGGCGTACCATTTTCAGGAGATCCATGGAATCCCAGTCATCCCGGCCCTTTCCATGTTTTCCCGGGAAGGAAAAATCAAGCCAGAGAATATCGATTTTCCCGTAATTGGTCAGGAGTTCCCTCACCTGGTTCCGGATGTATTCCCGGTACTTGTTCATATCACGCCCTTTGTTCATGCTGTCATATTCTTCATCGGTTTGGGGATGAAGCGGGTGGAACCGGTCAATGGTATAATCGGGGTGATGCCAGTCGAGCAGGGAAAAGTAAAAGCCGACCTTCAGGCCTTCCTCCCTGAAAGCATCGATCCATTGCCGGATGATGTCCTTGCCATAGGGTGTATTGGTGGCTTTGTAATCCGTGTATTTTGAATCGAAAAGGCAGAATCCTTCATGATGCTTCGAGGTGATGATGGCATATTTCATTCCTGCATCCTTCGCCATCCGGGCCCAGGCATGAGGATCGAAAAGATCAGGATTGAAATTATCGAAATATTTCCGGTATTCCTCGTTGGTCATATGCTCATGGTTCTTCACCCATTCATGCCGGGCGGGCAAGGCATAAAGGCCCCAGTGAATGAACATGCCGAACCGGTCGTGTCGCCACCAGGCCATGCGATCGTTTTTCTGTGCTTCCGTTTCATTCCAGATCTTTTCCTGTGCATGGATAACAACAGGGAACAAAAGCCACAAGCTGATAAATAAAAATGCTTTTCTCATATCAAATCCGTTAAAAAATTTAAAAGCATAATTTAAAAAGATTCACTTCAATAATCCACGTGTAACTCTTTTTTTATAGCGTTAAGGAAGAGACGAAGCTTTAAGCCATATTATTGCAGAAATAGAATCAAGAAGTTAAATTGATTTTTTAATTAAATACCTGAAAATGAAAAATTATATTCTTTTTATCCTAACGGCAGTCATCTTTTATTCCTGCAGCCAAGAACAGGGATGGACGCCTTTACTTGACAAAAATCTTTCCCAATGGAATATGTACCTGGGCTACAGTCTTAAAGACGGATATCATGGCGAAGTGCCCAGGGATGCCAACGGTGATTCTATTCCACCGGTGGGCTACAATATAGATAAGGACAGTGTTTTCACGGTTTCCGTGATTAACGGGGATCCGGTCTTACGTATCAGCGGAGAGATTTACGGTTGTGTCTTCACAAAGATGGAATACGAAAACTATGACCTTAAACTCAAGGTAAAATGGGGAACAAAAAAATGGGAACCCCGGCGCAACCTGTTGAGGGACTCGGGTATTCTTTATCATTCCATCGGCGAATGCGGGGTGGACTACTGGAGGGCATGGATGCTTTCCCAGGAATTCCAGGTGATGGAAGGCCATATGGGGGATTTCTGGAGCCAGAAAAATTCCGCCGAGGACATACGGGCTTTCATACCGGAGGGTGTTATGTCACCGGTAGCAAGTCCGAAACAGCCTTTTATTCCGATCGGTGCAGGGTCATCATATGGAGGATTCTGTATGCACAGCGCCGACTTTGAGAGCCCTGAAGGTGAATGGACACAATTAGAACTTATCTGCTATGGCGATAAAAGCCTGCATATAGTGAACGGACATGTAGTCATGATCCTGCGCAATTCAAGATATATTCAGGATGGGAAAATAATACCACTAATCAAAGGCAAAATACAACTGCAAAGCGAGGCTTCTGAAGTCTATTACAAGGATATTATGATCAGGAGTATCAATGCCATTCCTGCAAAATATGCATCTTATTATAACTGATCCCGCAGATTGAATTGAACACGGTGTATAAATTCCCGCGCTTGTTAAAAATAAAATATCAATTGAGAACCGGGGTCAGGGATAATAATTAGATTGTAAGTTCGTATCCATTAAAGGTACTTATGAAAAAAATATTATTTTCCTGTCTGATGGTTATGATCTTTATATTTCATAAAGCCGACGGACAGATGCGCGAAGAGTTTGACAGTCTCAACAGTATTTATAATTCACGATACCTTTTTGAGAGGTACCAGGAATACCGTAAATCTCCGGGACTGATAAACGGGATGCTTGATGAAATAGCCGGTATTCGGGATAATAAAATCAAGGACCTGGCAGTAATTGCGATCTTCAATAATTTATACGGTTACGGATGGGCCGATACGGACGAGGAAAAGGCAATGATCGAAGCAGTGATCCGGAACAGCAGCGATCCTGATATTGTCAGCCTGGCCAGGTACGTGGAAAAGAAAAGACTGAGCGGATTGCTGAATACAAAGATCATAGACATCCGGTTGCCTGATGAAAAAGGCGATACGATCTCCCTCGACAGGTTCAGGGGAAAATATGTCGTAGTGGATCTCTGGGCTTCCTGGTGCGGCCCCTGTGTAAAAGCCATGAAGAAAATTCCGGCACTGATGAAGAAATTCGATGTTCAGTTTTACAGCATATCCTGTGACCAGGATTTCGCACATATGAAAAATTTTGTGCTAAAGTATCATTACGACTGGCCCATTGTTTTTGCAGGGAAAGGATCGAAAGAATGGAATTATTTCCAGGTAAGGGCGATACCACATTTTTACCTGGTCAATCCCGAAGGAATTATTATCAGTGAAACCGTGGATGACCTGGAACCTATGATCAGGCAGGCGGTTAAAGATCATGAATGAACCGATCAGGTCTTTGTTAACAGGCCAACTCATACTTTTAAAATTGGTGAATTTGCGGCTATATAAACGGAATGAACCTATGCTTATGATGTTTCACAATATTTCATTGAAGTAAATTGAAGGATCCCAAACTTTGGCTTTATCATTTTATTGAGGGAAACACATTCTCTCTATTTCCCTTTGGATTAAATTCTCGCGTGCAACGGTTATAAAATTTATGACCTCTTCTTGTCATATTTTTCTTCCGGATTGAACTAACGATATAAAGAAGGACAATTCCCGAAGATGGAAGACCTGGAACAGCAATTCTACAGAATCATTGAAGAAAATAAATTACGCATATTAAGGATCACGCGGGTTTATGCACGGGATCCTGATGACAGGAAGGATCTCTACCAGGAGGTGATACTTAATATTTGGAAATCAATCCGCACCGTGAAAGATCCTGATTCGTTGAATACCTGGGTGTACAGGGTCTGTTTGAATGTTTGCATGCAGTATAACATGCAAATAAAATCCAGGAATAAAGGTCGTATCAGCCTTGAAGGACTAATAATCAGTGATAGTGATAGCCATATAGAAGAAGACCTGGAAAAGAGGGAAATTATCGGCAAGCTTTATCATTGTATAGGCCAATTGACAGGCATCGAAAAATCTCTCATACTCCTGTACCTGGAAGATCTGCCCTATAAGAACATTGCGGAAATTACGGGTCTGACTGAAAATCATGTTGCAGTCAGACTGGCAAGAATCCGCAGAAAAATCCTTAACTGCATAGATCAATGAAAATGAATGAATCAAACCTGATCAGAATCTGGTGCAGCCAGGATCAGGAAAGCGAAATCAACTTTAAAAATGATAAACTTATGGAAAGCCTGATAAAAACATCCCGGAGACTTGATAAGCAGGTAGAAAGAAGAGATTTACTGGAAATTATTGCAGCCCTTATTTTGATTGTCCTGTTTGGCTGGTGGCTGATCGCATTGCCAGGTATTCTGGCAAAAACAGGTTCAGCTTTTATCATCGGCGGAAGCCTGCTGATCATATACCGGTTGATCAATGCAAAAAAAGTCAAAGAATCTGATACAATGACTTCGGAAGTGCGTCGAAATCTTGAAATTTCCCTGAAAAAAGTTCAGAGCCAGATTAAGCTGTTGAATTCCGTGTTATGGTGGTACATTTTGCCGATTTTTACAGGGGTCATTTTATTTAATCTGGCCTTTATAAAATCTTTTGTGAGCCTGGTAATATTCACCCTTATTACAGCAGGGATATTCGGCTGGATTTTTTACATAAATAAAAAGGCTGTCAGAGATTACCTGCGACCCATTGAAACAAATATTAAAAATGCGCTTGAGGAATTATCAAAGGCGGAATGAACCGATCCCTGTCGACAACATGTATCTTTAAATCTGAAATTATGAAAAAAGTCTTAGTGTTTTGCCTGGTCATTATAAATTGGGGGTATTCAACAGCCCAGGATATTCCTCAGGCCAGGAATGATTCCATATGCAAACTGGTAGTTGAATATTTCAATCAAAAGGAGGTAGATAAACTTTATGATCTCGGCGGGGCTGATTTCCGGAAGGCACTCTCCAGGGAGGCCTTTCAATCCGTTTGTGAAAAGAATCTTTTTCCCATGGGGCCCATTAATAAAACAACTTTTGAAAGTATCAACCACGGGATCAGCAGGTACAAGGCAGAGTTCCATTCCATCATGTTGACCTTATTTATCGGGCTGGATGCATCCGGTAAACTCGAAACTTTCATATTCAGACCCTATACACCCCAGGAGGCAAAAAAAGATTATGAAGTTGCTACTTCAAATCCTATGAAAAGCAGCCTGGACGTTGCTGTGGATTCAGCCGCCAGGCCCTACATTCAACTGAAATCAACAGTGGGACTGAGTATCGGAGTTTTATGGAACGGCAAAAAATACTTTTATGGTTATGGGGAAACCAAGAGGGGGAATAAGCAACTTCCCAATGAACAAACTTTATATGAGATAGGATCCATCACCAAAACATTTACGGCCATTCTCCTGGCGGATGCAGTAAACCGGCATCTTATTAACCTGGATGATCCGCTGAACAAATTCCTTCCCGATTCCATTCCTTCGCTTGTTTATGACGGGACTCCCATAACCCTTAAAACACTGGCCAACCATACCTCCGGTTTACCCAGGATGCCAGATAATTTTTATCCTTCAGATCCGGGGGATCCTTTTAAAGATTATTCGGTTGCCGACCTGTACGGGTTTTACATGAATTTCAAACCTGTGAGAAAACCCGGTGAAAAATATGAATACTCCAACCTGGGATTCGGGACGCTGAGTGTCGTTTTAACAGGTGTATTTCAGAAGGATTACGCAGAACTTGTTCGCGAAAAGATTGCCGGACCTCTGAGGATGAGGGATACAAAAGAATTCCTGGATAAAAATGACAGCCTTCGGTTTGCGACCGGTTATAATGAAAACGGGTCAAAATCTTCCCCATGGGAATTCGAAGCCATGGAAGGTGCGGGAAGTCTCCGGTCCGATGCAAAAGACATGTTAAAATACGCGGAAGCTAATTTAGGGAAAGCTCCCCGGCAATTGGAAGATGATATCGCTCTCACGCATAAGGTTACCTTCAATGACGGGGGATTGAAGCTCGGTCTTGCCTGGCATTATATTAAGGTAGGGGACAGGGAAGTGATTTTCCATAACGGAGAAACGGGGGGATATCACAGCTTCCTTGCAATTGACACGGATAAGAAAATTGCCGTGATCATATTATCGAACTGTGCCCAAGGCACTGAAGATGCAGGGAATTCCCTTATGAAATGGCTCGAGTATCAATAGACCTTCAACTGTGAAGTTCCGGGCAGGACGATTGGGATAAATTATCATTGCAAACAATTCCGGTTTTACGGGGTTATTGATGAATATCGTACTAATCGGTATTACAACAATTAAAAACATGAACAATAACCTGATAATTCACAGGGCAGGCACCCGGGGTCACGAAGATCATGGATGGCTGAATACTTACCATACATTTTCCTTTGCCGATTATTTCGACCCGGAAAGGATCCAGTTCGGCGCCCTGAGAGTCTTGAATGACGATACGGTGGCACCCGGAATGGGATTCGGCACCCATCCCCATAATAATATGGAAATCATATCCATTCCCACTTATGGCGACCTGGAACACCGCGACAGCATGGGAAATATTTCGGTAATCAAGCAGGGAGATATCCAGGTAATGAGCGCGGGCACAGGGATCACTCACAGTGAATACAATAAAAATAAGGACAAGCCCGTAAAATTTTTCCAGATCTGGATTTTCCCTGAGAAGCGAAACCTGCAACCCCGGTATGATCAGATCAGTTTGAATCCGTCAGACAGGAAAAATAAATTGCAGCAGGTACTTTCTCCTTCTCCCGATGATGCCGGCGTATGGATTCACCAGCAGGCATGGTTTCATCTTTCCTCCCTGGACAAAGGATCAGAAATAAGTTACCAGGCGAAGAAAAATGATAACGGCATTTATACCTTCATCATAGAAGGAGAAATTGAAATCCTGAATGAAAAGCTGGAAACGCGTGACGGTATGGGAATTGTAAACACCGGTGAATTCACGATCAGTGCCCTGACAGGTTCCGAAGTCCTGATCATGGAAGTTCCCCTTCAAACCCGGTACTGAAATCCGGACCGGAAATAAAAATCGACAGTTGGATAAAAGCCCGGGAATATGGTATTCCAATTAAATTCCCGTCATAAAAACTT
The DNA here is from genome assembly GCA_046703645.1 of Cyclobacteriaceae bacterium. Taxonomy (GTDB): domain Bacteria; phylum Bacteroidota; class Bacteroidia; order Cytophagales; family Cyclobacteriaceae; genus DATDPY01. The sequence continues at coordinate 13,714 of JBJKSY010000238.1, read as the reverse complement.
CATAATGTAATAATATAGGGATGTTGTCATATCTGGTTAAGTTCTCCACTTTTGCAGATTGTATACACTTTCCAAAGATCATTCAACGTTTTACGATTGCGGTGATAAAAGATTAATGTAAGGATGCAAAATGATAGTATTTGTAAATGAGAACCTGACGGAAGTGCAGGCTGGCGCAAAGGTGCAGGATGCGATCATAAAACATGATGAATACCTGTTTATCAAAGTTAAACGGGGTATCGTAAAGGTAAAGGACCAGTTTGGGAATATCCGGCTGCCTGACGGAATTCTTACCGAGAAGGACCACCTCTATATCATCCAGCAATAGAAATAAGCCGGACTTAAGAATTATTTAGCTTCGTCAGAATTCTGATGGCAGGCAGGTCTTATTCATTCAGACTCCCGGCTCCTGGTCGGTTATTGTCTTCTGCATTTCAGCAAGCTGTTTCCTGCCGTATGCCATTCTGGTGATCATTACAAACAATACCGGTACGATGAATATCCCAAGCAGGGTAGCTCCCAGCATTCCGCCAAGCACGGTGAAGCCTATCGTTTTTCTTGCCACGGCGCCTGCTCCGGTAGAAAATACCAGCGGCATCATACCGAAAATGAATGCCAGCGAAGTCATAAGGATCGGACGTAATCGCAACCTGACAGCCTGGATGGTAGCTGCCGTAAGTTCCACTCCCCGCAGGACGCGTTCCCTTGCAAATTCAACGATCAGGATCGAGTTCTTCGCCGCCAGCCCGATCAGGGTGATCAGGCCGATCTGAGCGTAAATATTATTCGACAGGTAAGGATCCAGTGTCAGCGCGCTGATTGCTCCGAATCCAGCCAGTGGGACAGCCAGCAATACAGCAAAGGGCGTTGACCAGCTTTCATAAAGTGCAGTGAGGAAGAGGAACACAAACACAATGGATAACAGAAAAACATAGAAAGTTCTTCCGCCGGCAGCTATTTCCTCCCGGCTCAGGCCTGAAAATTCATAGCCATAACCGTTAGGCAGAACCTGGGCGGCCACTTCCTGAAGCGCTTTGATAGCCTGGCCGCTGCTGTATCCCGGAGCGGCATCACCGTTGAATGTTGCTGAACGATAAAGATTGAAGTGCGAAATAAGTGCCGCGCTTTCAGTAACCTTATAATTGATGACGGCACTTAAGGGAACCATGGTCCCCTGGTTATTGCGCACATAATATTTCCCAAGCGCATTGATGTTATCGCGGTATGCGGTATCGGCCTGGGCCATCACACGGAAATCCCTGTTATAAATTGTAAAATCATTAATATAACTGCTGCCCAGGAAAGTGCTCAGCGTACTGAACACCTCCGGGATGGGAACTCCAAGTTTTTCGCATTGTTTACGATCCACGGTAATCTGGTATCCCGGAGTGCGGGCATTGAAGAAAGTGAAAGCCCTTGCAATCTCCGGCCGCTGGTTGGCAGCGCGCATAAAATTCATGACCACCTTTTCGAAGCCCTTGATATCGTCGTTGCTTTCACGTTGCTGGAGTTCAAAGCTGAATCCCCCGGTGGCCCCCAGTCCCTGGATGGCCGGCGGGGAAATCACCAGGACGGTCGCCTGTTTGATCACGGAAAATCGTCGTTGCATTTCCTGAATGAGCGCCGCTTCCTGAAGGGATTTATCCTTGCGTTCATCCCAGGGCTTGAACTGGCAGAAGATGGTGCCGCTGTTGGATTTGCTGGAGAAAGTCACCACGTTCAAACCGGCGATAGCAGCAAAATGTCCGACACCTTTAATGGTTTTAAGAATTCCCATCATCTGGTTTAACACCTCCACAGAGCGGGTGGTTGACGCCGCTTCCGGCAGCTCGAAGGTTATATATACACGTCCCTCGTCCTCCGTCGGAATAAATGCCGTGGCTTTATATTTTACCATGAAGCCGGTTCCAAGGATAATTACGATTAACAGAATAAATACGTATCGCAGGTTCTTAATCCCTTTCCGCACTCCTTCCGTATATCGTCCCGTAGTTTTTTCAAACCAGGTATTGAAAAGGTAAAAGAAATGGTCGATCCCTCTCGATCTTTCACTTTGCTTGCGGGGTTGCAGGAACAGGGAACACAAGGCAGGAGTAAGTGACAAGGCGATAAATGCCGAGATCAGAACGGAAATGGCAATGGTAATGGCAAATTGCTGGTAAAGCCTTCCCACAATACCGGGGATGAAACCTACAGGAACAAATACCGATGCAAGTACCAATGCTATGGCAATAACAGGACCGGAAATATCTTTCATGGCGCGCCGGGTCGCTTCTTTGGAGTCAAGATGCTCGTTGTCGATATAATGCTGAACCGCCTCAACCACGATGATGGCATCGTCCACCACGATCCCTATGGCAAGCACAAAGCCGAACAGGGTCAGGTTATTGATGGTGAAACCCAGGGGAAGGAACAGTATGAATGTTCCGATAATGGAAACCGGAATAGCAAGAACGGGAATTATTGTGGCCCGCCATGTCTGCAGGAAAAGGAACACGACCAGGGTGACAAGGGTCAGCGCTTCAAGCAAAGTGATGATCACTTCGTGAATGGACTCCTTTACGACAGAAACCGTTTCGAAAGGAATTGAATAGCTTACATCCGACGGGAAGGATTTGCTGAGCGTTTTCATGGTCTGGGTGATCCCGTCAGCCGTTTCCAGGGCATTGCTGTTCGGTGCCTGGAAAATGATCAGGAACGAAGCACGCTTGCCATCGACATAGGATATTCCTGAATAGTTGAACTTCCCGAGCTGAACGCGGGCGACATCTTTCAGGTAGACCAATGATCCGGTGGCGGGATTGGACCGGACGACAATATTTTCAAAATCGCTCACTGTTTTTAACCTTCCGTTCAGGAAAGCCGTGTATTCGAAAGCCTGATTTCCGGGCTGCGGAGGAGCTCCCACAGAACCTGCCGCTACCTGTACATTCTGTCCCTGGACAGCAGCGATTACCTGATCCGGAGTAATATTCATACTGGCCATCTTGTCGGGCTTAAGCCAGATACGCATGCTGAAATCATCGGCTCTTACGAATACATCCCCGACTCCCTTTACACGAAGGATGGCGTCCTTTATGAATATATTGCTGTAGTTGTCGAGGAATTCAATGTTATGTGTGCCTTTGGGAGAGTACATAGCGACCAGCATCAATATACCTGGGTTACGTTTCCTTACAGTAAGGCCAAGCCTTCTGACTTCATCGGGCAATTGCGGTGTTGCCAGGTTTACCCTGTTCTGAACATCGAGGGCGGCAATGTTTACATCCGTACCGACATTGAAAGTCACGTTCAGGCTCATCTGCCCGTTATTGGTGCTGTTACTCGAAAGGTATTCCATCCCGGGAACCCCATTGACCTGCGACTCTACGGGGGTGGTCACTGTCTGTTCAACTGTTTGTGCATCTGCACCGATAAAATTTCCTGAAACCTGGACTACCGGGGGTGTGATATCAGGATACTGGCTGATGGGTAAATTGAAAATGGATATTGTACCGACAATCACAATGACGATGGCTATGACCATCGCCGTTACAGGTCTCTTAATAAAGGTATCAGCTATCATTCAGGTTACTTGTTAGGCGGGATTCTTTCCTTTATTTCCACCGGATGTGCCCGTCTGAATGGCCGAACCGTCATGCAGTTTCTGGATACCGTCAGTCACGATCACATCCCCGGATGTCAATCCCTGATTTATAATTACATTTCCACCGATTCTTTCTCCCATCGATATTTTTACCTGCCGGGCCTTGTCACCTTGTACCAGGAAGACAAAAAATTCACCCATCTGTTCAGAAACTGCTTTATAGGGTATCACGATAACAGATTTATCGGGATTGTTATAGACCTGCACATTGCAGCTCATGCCCGGCTTCAGCATTCGTTCCTTGTTGGGGAAGGCCAAACGTATCGTTATCGTACCTGTCTGAGGATCAAAAGCCCTGTCGATGATGCTGATATGACCGCTGAATGGATAGATTGAATTATCAGGAAGTTTGATCCTGAACAGGGAATCATCTGGTGAAAATTTTTGTTTATCCAGTTCCTGGAAACGGCCTATCTGTTCGGAATTTACCTGGAAATCAACGCCCATGGGATCATCCGAAGAAATTGTATTCAGTAGGGTCTGCCCGGGTGTGACGAGAGTTCCCATCCGTACCTGTGAAATTCCGATGGTCCCGTTGAAGGGGGCTTTAATAAGCGAGTAATTCAGATCGGAGGTTGCTTTAGCCAGTGCGGCTTTCGCAGACATTAACTGGAGCTGGGCATTTTTAAGGGCCGTCATCGCATCGTCATAAGTCTGTTCGGCGATAGCCTGCTGCTGGTGCAGGGCCTTATACCGGTCCGCATCCCTCTGGGCTTTATCGAGGTTCGCCTGCGCAATTTCGACGCTGCTTTTTGCCTGGTTATAATTGGCGATATAGTTGGTACGGTCGATCTCGTAAAGTTTCTGGCCCTTCTTTACCTGCTGGCCTTCCTTGAAAAATATTCCGGTCACATAACCGGTCACTTCGCTTCGAAGGTCAACCTGTTGCATGGCGACTATGGTGGCAGGATATGAATCATAATAAGTCACCCTTCCTTCCTTCACGGTGAATGTATTTACAGGCACCGCATTCATTGCTCCACGCCCGGCCGGTTTACCCGAACTGCTGCATGAAACGATCCAGGCTGCCATGCCAAGAAAAACTATGATATGAATGAATTTATTCATGTTGTCAAAATATTGCATTATTGAATTGAGATCTGTCCCAGGGCTTTCTTCACATCCAGGCTGCTGGAAAGAACCTGGAACAGGGTGTCCAGGTAGTTTAACTCAGCCGTCCTGAGATCCGTTTCAGCCACAATTACATCCAGGTAGGTCTTTATACCCTGATTATATTGGAGCGATATGATCTTGTAAATATCACGGGCGCTTCCCACGTTTTCCCGGTCTGTGCTCAACTGTACCAGGTTGCTTTTATACACTGCCATGGCCTGGGAATATTCCGTGTTGATCTGGCTTTTAAGATTATCCACATCAAGCTGGGCCTGTTTGTATTCAAGCCGGGCTATATTCAGGTTCTGTATCCTTTTTGTGCCCTGGAACAATGGCAGGTTCAACGTAAGACCGACGATTGAATTCGGGAACTTTTCACTGTACAACTGGGAAAACACATCATTCTGGTAGACGATGTTATAATTATAAAAGGCAGATAAGGAAGGAAGGAATGACCACCTGTAATAGCCCACCTGGTCGTGCTGCAGCCTGAGATTGGTTTGCAGGGCCTGGTATTCCACGCGGCTGTTATAATCCGGTTGTTGCAGGGTATCCAACACGGTCTCATGCGCCACAGCCGCCGAGTCGAACGACACCGTAAAAAGACTATCGGCGGGATACCCCATCAGTTGCTTAAGGTATGTGTACTTGGCACGGATCGCCTCTCCGGCATTTCTTCTTGCTGCTTTTGCATTGTTAAGTGCAATGAGCGCCCGCTGGTAATCCGTTTTATCCACGATCCCGTTATGATATAGGTTGTAGGCATCCCTGGTATTTTTTTCAAGTCGCTGCACATCTTCACCCAGCACTTTTATCTGCTGGTTCGACAGCAATACATCATAATATGCCTTGCTCACATTCACAACCACATCGATCTTCGCCAGTTGTGTATTTTCCCTCGACAGAAGGTTATAATCAGGGGCCGTTTTCCCGGCAAAGAGCAGACTTGTGTTCAGGAGATTCTGGGTTGCAGAGAATTGAAATGATGAATTATTCAGAACTCCTGTGGTGATCTTTCTCTTCGGGCCGGACGGGTTGGTGAAATCCGGAAATATGACAACGGGCTGCTCAATATAATGCTGGAGATTCCCCGTAAGGTTCAACTGCGGGAACCAGCCTGACAGGGCGATCCTCTCGTTACTCTTGCTGATATCCTCGTTAAGCTGTGTTTTTTGTAAAAGCGGCTGATGCTGCAAAGCATAAGAAACACATTGATCCAGGGTGATTGCAGCTCCCGGCTTCGCAGGATTATCCTGGGCATAAAGCCGGAAAGGTAAAATCATGGCAATGATAGCAACCTGACGAACAAAGTATTTCAACAATCGCAATGGCCTTATCCTCATTCCGAACCGGTTAAATAAGTTTTAAATGGCTTTATTGTTGCAGGAATTATATAAAAACCCAACATATTCCTTTATAACCAAAATCCGGTTAAAAGGTTCTGATATAACCCCGTTAAATTTCCAGGTATGATCATGTATTCCGTACCTTTGCAAAGTTCATTTTTTCCCCTTTTACGAATGGCATCTTTATCACATAATCGTCTTTTGCTGATCTTTTCGCTTATCCTGGTGGTATTGATTTCTCTGACCGGAATCAGGGGATTACTGGTACCGGGATATTATCTTCGGGAATCCGTCAACTGGCAGATCCAGGCAACCGGTCAGGACCTGGTCGACCTTTGCCTGGTGGTGCCGGTATTGCTGATCACCGCTTTTCTGGCATTCCGGGGAAGAAAATTCGTCACAGTTCTCTGGGGAGGCGTACTTCTTTATATCATTTATACATTTATTATTTATTGCTTTACCATTCATTTCAATAACCTGTTTCTCGTCTATTGTTTTATCCTTGGGATTTCTTTCTATCTTTTCGCAGGTTTTGTCCCGGCTGAAATCAGGAGACTTCAGCGAAAGGAATCTTCTAAAACGCTCCATTTTAAAATAACGGGGATCTATTTTATTTTCATAAGCATTCTGTTTTATTTTCTATGGCTTTCTGAAATACTGCCCGCAACACTGAATCATACAGTTCCGGAAAGCCTTAAAGAAACAGGGCTGGTCACCAACCCGGTGCAGGTGCTGGACCTTTCGGTATTTCTACCTGGCATTTTCATCTGCGGGTTATTCCTGTTGAAAAGGAAAAAGGAGGCTTGTTTTTTTGCACCGGCAATATTGCTTTTTTTTATCCTTATGGACCTGACAATAGGTACACTTTCCGTACTGATGTGGCGAGAAGGACTTTCAAAATCGATGGCCCCGGCCTTTATTATGGGAGCGCTTTTTATATTCAGTGCAGCATTATTGATTTGGTATTTAAGAAATACGGAAATTGTTGATCATTAAAATTTTTTTATTAATTGAAAAGACCCTTAATAACCTGGCTGTTGCCGATACTGCATCTGTTAATCTCACTGAATGCCCTCGTGGCAGGATTTCTTATGCTGATCAAACCGAATGGTTCCTTGTTGAAGATGGAACCGGGATGGCTGGAGCATTCGCCGTTCCGGGATTACTTAATACCGGGCCTGATACTTTTCCTGTTGATCGGCGGAGGAACCGCAGTCACTTTTACAGGCCTTCTGAAAAAAAATAAATGGAAATGGCCGGAAGTTTTTAACCTGTACGAAGAACGGTATTGGGCATGGACATGGTCACTGTATATGGGAATCATCCTTTTGATCTGGATCACCTTTCAACTGATCATGACGAAATATTTCTGGCTGCAGCCGGTGATCATTTTTATGGGTTTGGGGATAATTATTGTCACACTTTTCCCCCGGGTGATGAAATATTATATGAAGGATTGAGAGGATGCATTGTATAAACAATATTTTTTACGTTCGATCATATCTATATGGAAACCTTTATTTCAGTTTTTAAAAGACCTGAGGCAGAAGCCCTGTTTATGAAAGCATATGACCGGTTATTATCTGCCTGGCCCGCCGGTTTTGAAGAAAAATACATTTCCACAAGTCTCGGTAACACTCATGTAATCATAAGCGGTGACTCCCGGCAGCCATTCCTGTTTCTATTCCATGCTTTTTATACGACTGCTTTATCCTGGCATAAAAATGTGGCAGCACTGAGCCGTTATTTCCGGGTTGTGGCCATCGATATGATAGGCGATCCTAATAAGAGCAAACCTTTCAGACCGGTAAGGAAGGATATGGACTATGTAAATTGGATAGCCGGAATTATGAATGATTTTAACGTAAGTCAGGCGTATTTAGCCGGAAATTCTGCGGGAGGTTTTCATGCAGCAAATTTTGCACTGTATCACCCTGAAAAGGTTAAGAAGTTGATACTTATCGGTCCGGCGGCGGTCTTTTACCAGATCCCGGCATTTTATCTTCATGCTTTTCCAGCAGGACTCACAGGCTGGGATTTCATGATAGGTCATACAGTACACTGGATGGAAAACGGGGTTCCATTTGAAGATGAATGGAAAGACGTTTTCTGTCTTTCCCTTAAATATGGAAAGGGTTTGGCACAGGTATTCCCGAGAGTATTAACTGTGGAAGAGTTAGGGAAACTTACCATGCCGGTGATGCTTATATACGGCGACAGGGAGAGAATATATAATGTGAAAAGAGCAATTCAAAGAGCCAGAGAATGTATCTCCGATATACAAATTGAGGTCATACCCCGGGCCAACCACCTGACGGCTTTGTCAAACCCGGAATTGACCAATAATGCCATGATCCGGTTTTTGCGAGACAATGAAAGTTGAAGACACTTTATTAACGAAGATCTTATCTCGGCGATCCGATCTTTCTCAGTTTATTTATATACGTCGCTTCTTCCCTGTATCTTTTGTTCATTTCTGTGAGATACATATTTTTACCGAGCCCGTTGATCCCGGAAAAAAAATCGTGGAATATGGATTCATGAGAAGGCCTTTTAAATGATTTGCCCTCTTTAGTATCTCCTTCGATCGGAATTGTATCCTGCCTCTTCTCCGGCCGGGCAATTTTTACGGCATCAGCAAAATAATTGCCTGCCTGTCGGAATTCTTTTCTTTCCCAGCATATGAAACCGCGTTGGAAATAAGCCTCGACCCCCCTCGGATTAGTGCCTGTCACCGCCAGAAAATATTTATCGGCCTGATCATATTCATTTTTTATCAGGCAAACCTGCCCCAGGTGCAATAAGGGACCGGTCACCTCCCGGTTCAGGTCGAGGGCCTTTTTAAATTCCCGTTCCGCGCTGTCGGGGATGAAGAAGGCCCCGCCATCCGGATCCAGGTATAGATTTCCCAACTGATAATGTGCCCGGGCGTTCATTGGATTCACCTGAAGAAGCTTTTCCCAGGAATTTTTTGCTTCCCTGAAATTGCCTGTTTCATAACACATGTTCCCGTAATTAAAAAGAGCATCCTCGTGACGGGGATTCAGATCAAGCGCGCTTTTATATGCCTCCCTTGCTTTGAAGAATTCATGTGCTGCTTTGAGCTGCTGTGCATTATGATACAGGTTCCAGAAATCGGATATCCGTTTCTGTGCCCCGAAGCTTGAATCTTCATCTGCCGAAAGACCGGCCGACTTTGTAGAGGCATGCTTGCAGGATATCAGCACTGCGCAGGCAGAAAAAAAAATCAATAATAAATAAACAAGCGATACTTTTCTCATATACCGCTATTCGGTTTTTTCTTTTATATGCAACAACCGGTCAGCTTTTATTCCTGTCAGATATTCTTTTCGCGAATCCGGCCATATGATTTCCACTGTATCGGCAATAGTTGAATTGCCAAGCCCGAAATGCTGAACCAGGGAATTCTGGGACAGGTAAGAACCTTCCGATCCCACCAGCCTCATTTGTTTTTTGCCTCCTGCCGAAAGCCGGATCAGGCTGCCCAGCGCAAAATCGTTGCCCTTGCCGGTGGTCAGGATTAATTCCAGCCAGTTGTTTTTATTTCCCCCGTCATTCCGGAGAAGAATTCCCGGACCGTCGTTGTTTAGAATGAAAATATCGGGGTCCCCGTCGTTATCATAATCGGCGAATGCCGCACCCCTGCCCACATAGGATTTCGTGAAATAGGGACCGCTCACCGGACCCGCATTATAAAATCCATCTTTATTGTTCCTGTTCCAGAACAGCAGGTCTTTCATCGGTACCAGCTTGGTTTTATCATTGCGGTCTTCGAATGTGCTGCCGTTCGCAATAAAGAGATCGAGCCGGCCGTCGTTATTATAATCGAAGAAAAAGGTACCGAAACCTATATAATCGATTGCGATCTGGCCCAGGCCGAATCTATCGGCATCATCCATGAATTTCAGATCGGAATATTTCGGAAGCTTCATGTTTTTAAGCTGTGAAAACTGGTTGTCGTATAAAGCATTTTCCTGGGCGATCCAGTGTGTAATGACCATGTCAGGATCCCCGTCGTTATCCCAGTCACCGATGGCCAGCCCCATGGCGCCCCGGTAATCTGCAACGAAAGCTTCGTGGCTGAGTTCCCTGAAAGTACCATTTCCCTGGTTAACATAAAGAACATTATCAGAAACGTCATTGGCAACATAGAGGTCAGGCCAGCCATCCTCATTGAAATCACACCAGGTAGCCGATAAGCTCCGGCCTTCAATGTCCGCCACACCCAGTTTTTCTGTTACATCCGTAAAAGTGCCGTCTCCGTTATTCCTGAATAACAGGTTACCTGCCGGCGGGAAAGAAGAAGGATTGAGGCTGGAAGGAACATCGGCATTATATTGCTTCGATAATTTGCCATGATCCAGCTTACTGTATTTTACATAACCGCAAACGTAGAGGTCGGGGTAACCGTCCTTATTATAATCTCCCCATGCCAGCCCCGTCCAGTAGCCTTTTTTATTGTCAAGTCCCCCGGGGCCGCTCACTTCCGTGAATGTTCCGTTTTTATTGTTCCGGAATAGTCGTATCCTGCCATAACAGGATATAGACAGATCCGGCCACCCGTCATTGTTGAAATCAGCCCATGCTGCAGCATTGGCAAAATCCCGGATGGCAACCCCGGCCTGTGCCGAAACTTCAGAGAATGTCCCGTCATGATTATTGTGATATAACTGGCAGTAAGCGGGAGAGTTTTCCAGCTTTCCGGAATCACTGAGCGGTCCGGCAAAATTTACAAGGAAGAGATCCTGCCACCCGTCATTATCATAATCTCCCCAGGCGACACCTGAACCCATATCCTCGGGAAGCTGTGATGTGCGCGTTCCGTGGAAATGATGGAAATGTATGCCTGCCTGTTCTGTGACATCCGTAAAAGTAACGGTAGGGTGATCGGCAGGAAGGCTCCTGCTGAGATCTTCGGTCAGGCCTTCAACCTGTTCACCCGGCACATAGATCTCGCGGCTGTGTGTCTTATGCCAGAAAATTATAATTAATAAAATGACAAACACCGATCCTGATACCCAAACGATCATCAGGTTTTTTCTCCTCTTTGAAAGATGCGCTTTCATTAGCCTCCGGCAAATTGTATCAATCCCTTCAATTCCTTACGGGTTCTACCGCAATGGATTTCTGGTCCTGCGACAGAACAGTTATAGGTGTGGTAAGCCCGGAATTTTTTCCGAACAGGTAGTTGATCAGGAACTGGTCAATCTTCCTGTACATCAGCCTGGCTGTTACATCCAGCCTGGTGATTTTTTTGGAAGGGATCTTAAAGGAAAACTGATCCCTCGAACTATCCTGCCGGACTTCCGATGCGACTGAAGAAGGACAGTTGAACATAAACTCCGCCTGGTCGGTAAATCCGGGAAACATAGAACGGTTGAAGCGTACCCCGACCATTTCCCAGAGGTTATGCTTATCGATCAGGTTACCGTACTGGTCGACGGGCTCAACCTTGAATACAAACGAACCCGGCTGGATAAAATGGTCCTTATCCGTATGGCCGGATTTGTAAACAATATTTCCATCCTGGTCCTTAACGGTAATTTCCACCCATGACTGGATTATGTCGATTGGACCCGTCGGGAAGTCATGACCGGGTTTGTTGTTCGTCAGGATGACACTGAACTTCACATCCTGCCCGGGATTTACCTGTTTCGGCACGACAAGTTCAACAGGGACCACAGGACCCTTTGTCCATTTGCTGGCAATTTCAGGTATCTGGATTTTTCCCTGAAGCCACTTGATGGTAAGTTCCGTTTGTTTTTCGGCTCCCGGAAGTTTCAGCGCTTCAGGCATGAACTGGTTGGCGGCGAGAAACCGGTGACTCCTGTACTTTCCGTCATCCGGTGTGCGATTATAATCGAGGTCATCGCCGGCCCCGGGTTGATCGGGCCCGTATTCCAATGGCATATGGCATTCACGGCATTCCATGGTTTTGGTCGGATCACCCGGGTGATTCCATTTGCTTTTCCGCCACTTGTCATACTGGTTCTGGAGCTGGACCCAGCCCACGTTATTCACCTGCTTGTCTATGAATTGCTTGTGACAGGCTGCACAGAATTCAGGGCTTTTGAACAATTTATGCTGGAAAGTTAAAATATGTTTTTCCGGGTAACTGCGGATCAGGAAGTCGCTCATCAGTTTCGCCATGCTGCCTTTTTTCAATTCATACATGTAGCGGTCGGGCTGCACGATCACATAATTGGCATTTCCTTTGACATCCGTTTTTTTAATGGAATGACAGGCAATGCAGGAAATCCCTTCCTGGTAGCCGTGAACATTGGTAAGATCCTTCTTCGTATTGTAAATATTCTTGGATCCTGAAAAAAGCGATATAGGATCGTGGCAGCCTCCGCAGTAGCGCGTGGATTCGGGCCCGTTCTGTTGCCCCATTACCCCCTGGATCGTCTGGAATGCCACATCCATTGCGGAGTATCTGTGGGCACTTGTTTCCCATTCTTCATATATTTTTTTATGGCATCCCGTGGTTCCGCAGCCTGCCGAGTTGGCCAGGGATTCAGGATCGAAAGCTCCCCCTGTGTTGGTGGTGGCCAGGCTCGGGGAAAAAGGCTTGTTCTTGCCGTAAAGATAACTGTAATTGGAAGGGAATTGATTTTTCCATTTTACAGGAATATAGAGAAATGACCAGGCTGCAGTTACTAAATATAAAAGGAAGGTTACGGCAAGGGTTTTTTTGATCCAGGAGTATTGTGCTGACAAAGCAGCTTTAACGGCTTCCGTACGAGCCAGATGATGATCACGGATGACGATCAGAATTACATGAGAAAAATAAAATGCAACCAGGGCAAAGGTGGCCAGGGTATGAAGCATGTCCCATGAATTATTTATACGGGTCAGGAACAGGCTCTCATAGGTCAGGAGAATTCCGGTGAAGGAAAGGATCACCAGCAGTACCATTAAGATGTACCCTGTCAACTTAAAATGGGTCATGGTCAACTGGCGGTAAATTTTCCAGTGACGATACATATAGATCAACGAAGGTATGATGAAGATCAAACCTGCAAGTGTGTGAAGTATTACCTGCACCTGGTTGGGTATGCTGAAAGGAAGCAGGTACATTGAAAGCCCTGTCAACGTTTCAAAGATCAGCAATCCCCCTACAGTGTAATTAAGCATGCCGGTCCATTCACTTTCACGTGAATACATCTTATCAGGTCTTTTCATGTAAGTAAAATGTTAGGTATGAATCAACAAGCGCTTTGCGCGTAATATCAGAATATAGGTTTTGAAATTGGACAAAGAATTCCCGGATTCTTATGATTTAAATCATACGGATGAATGAATTATATCAACACTTCACGGCACAACAAAAGGCCGGCCACTGCCGCCACAACCAATGCCGGTTTTTAAAGACAATGTAAATTCCTAAAATTGAACCTGTTATCAGGAAATCCCGGTTTTATTTATAACAAGCATGAAAATAATTATATACCTCCTTATATTCGATGGATTCTCAGACCGGGAGATCTCTTTCTCAACCCCCTGACTAAGAAAAAACAAAAATTTTTCGCTTAAAACCATCTCCATATCAGGCATGCCGGTAACTTCCACAGGAGAACTCAGGATA
>JBJKSY010000237.1:0-13189 GCA_046703645.1 Cyclobacteriaceae bacterium | reverse complement strand
CCCATACTTATGGCTGAGCACGGGGTTACCAAAACGGATTTATTCCAGGATTTTAGAGAATCTTCGGTGACAAAAACTCCATCATCAACGCCAAGATATAATATACCTGCGTAGGTGGTCATAGACCTTACGCCGTTAGGCCCCATGCCGGGAACAGTAATTTCATTCCAGGTGTCGCCGTTATCAGAAGTTTCAAACAAATGTTCACCCCCGGCATAAACTTTCGAATTGAAATAGCAAAAGCCCTGGACCTGAACATTAGAAACCCCCTGGCTCTTCTCGATCCAGGTGCTGCCGCTGTCCGGCGAGTAAAATACGCCACCGTTTGCATTCCCGGCAAAGATCCTGCCGTCAGCTGTAACCAGGAAATGATAGAAGGTATAGCCTTCAATGCCGGAATTGACTGCCGACCAGGTATCGCCCTGATCTTCCGATTCATACATCCCGCCCGGGGTTACTGACGCGAATACTTTATTACCAAACGACTGCAGATCAGGGACATATGCATCTGCAGGTAATCCCTCCGTACATTTCAACCAGGAGGAACCCCCATCCGTTGATTTAAAAATTCCGCCATTCTGGGAAGCAACTAATTGGGTAGATCCTGTTTTTAAAATTGAGCCCGCATAACCCCCTTCAGGTCCTCCGGTTTGCTCCCATTGAGAATAGGAAAACATAACAGTTGTAATCCATAAACAGGCAGTCAGGAAAATTCTTTTTTTCATGTTTAAAAAATAAGGTTACTGGTTGTTCCTCAGTCTGGTTTAAAAAAATATTATTTATCACGGAAAATTAATAAAAACACTTTGATATTTATTCACTCAGCCTCATATTAATTTTTATGCATTACAACCTTATCCAGGATTGGGGTGTTGTAGAATGGTAGAATGGTAGAATGGTAGACTGGAAGACTGGAAGACTGGAAGACTGGAAGACTGTTAGACTGTTAGACTGGTAGACTGGTAGACTGGTAGACTGGTAGAATGGTAGAATGGAAGACTGGAAGACTGGAAGACTGGAAGACTGGTAGACTGGTAGACTGGTAGACTGGTAGACTGGTAGAATGGTAGAATGGTAGAATGGTAGACTGGTAGACTGGTAGAATGGAGGATGGAGTGTAAAAAAAGCTTCCAGTGGAAGGTTTTAGCGACAGGCCAGTCTGAAGGGGAGGTATGAAGAATGGTAGAGTGGAAGAATGCTGGAATTCTTAAGAAGTTTCCCGGTGTTTTTGAACTTTGTCCGGCCAGCTATGTATTTCCATGTTGATGGAGTGAAAGCCGGGGTTAAGGCTTATTTTTTGAAGTAAAATTTTTAGCTGGTGAAAAAATGACCTTGAGAAGAATCATTATTTTATTCTGGTTTTTCATGATTCTTATCCCGGTGGGATGCAGGAAGGAAAATCTTCCGGATTGTGGTTGTGACGGGAAGTCTTACGGTAAATTTTCCATAGAGCCGGCTATCATAAAATACACACCACCTGACGATTACCTGCTGATTATTATTGAATCTTATCCAGGTCCTTTCCTGCCCTGTAACTTGCCTGATACCGGTTCTGTATTTTTCACCAACAACCTGAAGGTAATCGTCAGCGGGGAGATAAAAGGTATATGCCCGAATTGGTCCATTGTCGGCGTTCCTGCTGTATTCACTAAACTCGAGGTAGCCCCGAAATGAATAATATATATGGTCATGATTCAAAACTCCTGTGTGGAAAGGTTCTCTCTGAAATTATTGCTGCTTACCGGTGCCATCCCTGCCGGCTTACCTGAGAGAACGTGAAGTAAATGGCCTGACACCCCCCGAATGTTAACGGAAATCGGATCAATGTCAGAAAAAGCAAATTGAAAAAGACCGGGGATTAATCTTCCAGTATAGTAAAATTCCAATATTTTGAATTGTTACCGTATGGATACGGGGCAGGGGATCAGAACCAGGTCTGTTTTTTCACAGGTTCAGGTCCTTCATTTCCTTGACTGCAACCACGAGGCTGTTGGCGTAGATGAAATCCTGGAGTTCCTTAACTTCTGAATTGAGTATGTCTTTGTTGTTCCCTTCCCAGAGTTTCCGGCCTTTATACATGAAGATCACATGTTCCCCGATCTGCATGACGGAATTCATGTCGTGGGTAACTACGATGGTGGTTATATTATATTCTTCAGTGATTTCCTTGATGAGCATGTCGATCCGTATGGATGTTTGAGGATCGAGTCCCGAATTCGGTTCGTCACAGAACAAATAATTGGACTGGTTTACCAATGCCCTTGCAATGCCCACTCTTTTTTTCATTCCTCCGCTGATCTCCGATGGCATGAGATGGTTTATGTTCTCCAGCCCCACACGCTTGAGAACAAAATTAACACGGTCAAGCTTGTCTTCCTTTGACATGTCAGTGAGCATGTCGAGCGGAAACCTGACGTTTTCTTCCACATTTTTTGAATCGAACAAGGCACCTCCCTGGAACAGCATGCCGATCTCGCGACGTACTTCTGTCTTTACATGCCGGTCCGCATGGTTGAAATTCCTGCCGTCGAAGAATACATCTCCTTCATCCGGGTCCATCAGGCCGACTATACATTTAAGCAAGACCGATTTGCCGGTGCCGGTGGACCCGATGATCAGGTTGGGAATTCCTGCCTTGAACTGACCGTCAATCCCTACCAGCTCCCTTCTGCCCTCGAATGATTTGCCTATATTTTTTATTTCGATCATAGCTTAAAGTAGAAGTTGGGCAAGCAGGTAATCTGCCGAAAGTATGGCAATACAACTCGTGGTAACGGCCTTGGTGCTGGCCCTGCCTACTTCCAGGGCGCCTCCTTTTGTAAAATATCCCGTGAAAGCGGAAATAGAAGAAATAAGGAAAGCGAAGACGACCGACTTGATCAGGGCGAACGCTACATTGAAAGGAATGAACTGGGCCCTGATTCCATAAATATACTGGTCTGGCGACATCTGCCCCGTCAGTGTGGCAGCGAGGTAACCGCCGACGATCCCCAGGTATCCTGCCAGGATCACCAGCAGGGGATACATCAGCATGCAGGCGATGATCTTGGGAAGAGCCAGGAAGGAGGCTGAATTGATCCCCATAACGTCAATGGCATCGATTTGTTCGGTAATACGCATGGTTCCCAGTTCACCGGCAATATTTGACCCGACTTTACCGGCAAATACGATCGCCGTTATGGTGGGGGCAAGCTCCAGGAGCACACTGTCGCGGACGATCACGCTAATGATATAAAGAGGCACCAGGGGTGAAACAAGGTTGTAGGCTGTCTGGATTGCCATAACCGCCCCGATGAAGGTCGATATTATGGCGACTATGAAAATGGAGTCAATTCCTACCTTGATGCACTCATCAATGGTTAGTCGTACATAGGTCATGAATGATTCCCTCTTTGTGAATAAAGTCCCCAGAAAAATGAAATACCTTCCAATCTGTTTCATCAGAGTAATCCTATGTAAAGTTTAAATTTAGCGATGTACCTGTTAATTAAACAATAATATTGTTAAATATGCTTATCTCCCACATTGTTCATCAAAAACTTGCCGAAGGATATAAAACCCGGGAAATTAAATTATTCACATTAATAACTGAACATTTTTGAAGAAACGATATTGAAGTAAAAACCGGTAATCTCGCAGGGAGCTGCAAAAAAAATTTATAATTTGAACAATGCTGAAATATATTTACCTTTTAATTGAAATATCGGAATAAACGAAATTCAACCATGTCGAAATTATTGATCGTTACCGGCGGTACGAAGGGGATCGGGCTGGCGCTGATCCGGAAATTCGCTAATGAGGACCTTGAAACTGTGACCTGTTCCCGTTCAAAGGAAGGGCTCGATCGCCTGGCTGAAAATTTTAAAAGGGAATTTCCGCGGCATATTCTGCACTGCCGGGAAGCCGATCTCTCGGAAAGGAAAGGAACGGAAAGCTTTATTGAATTTATCCGGTCGCTGGGCAAGCCTGTGGAGGTACTTGTCAATAATGCCGGGCTTTTTTTCCCGGGCCAGGTGCATGATGAGCCCGAAGGAAACCTCGAGATGCTGATGCAACTGAATGTTATAAGTCCGTATCACCTTGTGCGTGCCGTGGTTAATGGAATGATCAGCAGGGGGAAGGGCCATATATTCAACATATGTTCAACGGCAAGTATAACGGCCTATACAAACGGCGGTGCTTACAGCATTTCAAAATTTGCCCTTTACGGAATGACCAAAATTCTCAGGGAAGAACTGAAAAGTACCGGTGTCCGGGTGACCGCAGTTCTTCCCGGAGCCACATATACTGACAGTTGGAAAGGTACCGAATTGCCGCAGGAACGTTTTATGAAAGCGGAAGATGTGGCATCGACGATATATAATGCCTGGAAATTGTCAGATAATTCCGTTGTCGAAGAAATAATTCTCCGGCCCCGGCTCGGGGATATTCAATAATATATTTCGTACGGAATAAGGTTGGCAGGGAAGGTACCAGGTGAACAGTGAACAGTCAATGTCGTTCTTTACATCCGAGTCCCGTGCCGGAGACTCGGATGGGGGGGAATAATATTCCACCTCCCGTCATTCAGAGCCCCGGCCGGGGAAAATGGATCCGTTTAATGAATAATTTTAATGCCGGCCGGGGCGAAGAATCTGTAGAGTCTGAAACCTTATTTACCTGACCCTCACCCCACTCAGAGTCTCTCGTAGAGGACTCTGAGTAATTGAGCAATCAATTTCGTTCATTACATCCGAGTCCCGTGCCGGAGTCTCGGATGGGGAAAAAAGTTATTGATAGCCAGCCCTGCCAGCTTGCCGCGGAGGTAATCTGGCGATTGCCACGGGTTTTCGAGCCACCGCACAAGCATATCATTCGCGATTCTTACCTGACCCTGATCTCCGCTTCGCCGCTTTTCAAACCTGTAGATTCAGCCTTGACATTTATGACCCCATCCTTCCCCGTTGACCTCACAATAATCATTCCTGCCCCGTTGAAAGTTTTAAGCTCCGGCTGTTGAAAACTATGCATTTCATCAGGACAGGCGCTTCCTGCACCTGCAAGTGTGCCGGCACCACTGATCGTAAATTTAACACCCAGGTTTGCATCGGGAACCTGATTGCCGTCCTGATCGGTAATTTCCACCTTTACAAATGAAAGGTCATCCCTGTCAGCATGGATCTCTGTTCTGTCCGGAACCAGCCGGATGGCAGCCGGGTCACCCGTAGTGGTAAGCACTTTGGAGCATACATCCTCGCCACTGTCGATTCCAACGACCTTCAGCGTTCCCGGGGACCAGGGCACCCTGAAAACCGCCGTGAGCATGGTGCTGTCGGAAACGGGCTTTATACCGATCTTTTTCCCGTTGAGTTCCAGCCTGACTTCAGCACATCGTGTGAATACCCTGACTTCCAATGTGTCGCCTTCACTACCCTTCCAGTTCCATGACGGCCATTCGTCAGGCCATCCCCAGTAACTGATCACTTCCTTGCGTCCGGCAGGTATGGGAGCATGAACGAGCATTTCTATTGGGCTGTTCCTCCACACCACATCTCTGTAATAGGATTGAGGCTTTTTATCCCCGATCAGGTCTATATCCCCGCACCAGGAATCAAACCACGGCCAGGGTAAACGGAAATCATTATGTTCATTGTCAAGTATGCTGTGCCCGATGGCCGTTTCTCCCATATAATCCATGGCCGTCCAGACGAAATCCCCGATCACATAAGGATGTTTTTCCACCTGGTCCCAGTTCTGAAGCGCCTCCATGGGAATCGATTCAGTACCCATCATGACCCGTTCAGGATACAATTTATGATCGGATTCATATTTCCCCCATTGATAATTATAACCGCCAACATCCAGTAAGGCAAAGGCCGGCGCTGTTGCATTCCACGATCTGCCGGGATGATCCCAGAAATCACAGATCGCTTCGGTTACAGGCCTGGTCGGATCGAGACTATGAACTTCATCCACAAGTTCCTTCCCGATGGCCAGCCCCGAGCTGTCGGCCCTTTCATTGTTCTCGTTCCCGATGCTCCAGAAGATCACGGATGGATGGTTCCTGTCGCGAAGGATCATCGATGTAATGTCTTTCTTCCACCAGTTGTCAAAAAACCGGGAATAATCCTGGGGATTCTTGGGCCTTTCCCACATATCGAATGCTTCGTCGATCACCAGCATGCCCAGCCTGTCGCAGGCATCGAGGAACTGGCGAGAGGGAGGATTATGACTTGTCCGGATGGCGTTGAATCCATTGGCTTTAAGGATTTCAACCCTTCGTTCCTCAGCCCTGTCGAAGGCTGCCGACCCCACTAACCCGTTATCATGGTGCATACACCCGCCTTTCAACAGGATCTTTTCCCCGTTGATGGTCAGGCCGTCTTCGGCATTTACGCGGATGGTTCTTACCCCGAAAGTCTGGTCGTCTTTATCAAGGACTTGTTCACCTTTCAATACTGTTACCCTTGCCCTGTACAGGTCGGGATGTTCCGGTGACCAAAGAAGCGGATGGCTGAAAGAAAGTACCTGGTTGACAGGAATTGATTTCCCGGCAGGAACAGTCACGGAATTGGTTGCTATGGTGCTCCTGTTCCCATCCTTATCCAGGATCTCGGTTTGCAATTTTATTTCCTGGTCCATCCCGGTCGAATTTTCAATAGTGGTATTCACAAGCGCAGTGGCTTTATCCGGCGAAGGTTGCACCGTTGTAACATAAACGCCCCAGGGAATAATATGAACGGAATCAGCAGTGATCAATTCAACATGCCGGTAAATGCCGGAACCGCTGTACCAACGGCTGTTCTGCCCCAGGTTCCTGACCCTGACAGCAATGACATTATCTTCCCCGGCAGGGTTCAGGAATTTTGTCAGCTCAAAGTTAAAAGGAGTATATCCATAGGGATGACTGCCCAGGTGGTGTCCGTTCAGCCAGACATCACAGTCCATGTATACCCCGTCGAAATTGATCCAGATTATCTTATGAATTTCTGCCGGCGACAGAATGAAATGTTTCCTGTACCACCCGGTACCGCCAACAAAATAACCTGTGCTCATTCCTCCTTCGCTTTTTTTGGAAAAAGGCCCGATTACCGAATCGGATTGATTGGGGAGATCCTCAACGCTCCAGTCATGGGGAAGATCAACGGTTCGCCAGCCTGTATCATCAAACCCGGGTTCTTCAGGACCCGCAATCGAATCTTTCAGGAATTTCCAGTTATCGTCAAAGGATTGATTACGGCTTTCTCTTTTTGCCGTATGAACACAACCGCCCAAAAGGCCGATAAGAGCCAGGGAAAAAATCACATTGAAAAAATTCGTTTTCATTGCAATGAATGGTAAGGTTTAAAAATCAATATTTCAATCGGGCACTACCCGGCACAATCATGAAAGTTGCCGGGCGGTTTCCCGGATGAGCTGCCAGGCATCCAGCACATGTCTTTCTTTCATGAAGGTCTGGCCTGCCACAAACCGGATCGCATAATTCCCCCGGATAACCGTATGGGTCATAAAAAGCCTGCCCGTCTGATTCAGGGTATCCAGGAGCTTTTTATTGAGCATGTTCAGTTTCCCGGGATCATCCTCCTTGCCGGGATTGTAACGGAAACAGATCATATTCAGAAGGACCGGGGCCAGTATCTCAAACTCCCTGTTTTTTTTCATTTCCTCCGCCATCTGCTGCACCCATTGAATATGGTTCCTGAAAGTCTGCCGGATGCCTTCCATGCCATAGCTTCTCAGAACAAACCAAAGCTTGAGGGCACGGAATCTCCTGCCAAGCTGGATGCCCCAGTCGCGGTAATTATTGACCTGCTGATCGACATCGGTTTTAAGATATTCGGGAAGTATTGAAAAGGTACGTATAAGCGCTTCCTTGTCGGCTACGAAATAGGCAGAACTGTCGAAGTTGGTAAACATCCATTTGTGGGGATTAAAAACATAGCTGTCGGCAAATTCTATACCCTTGATCATCCAGCGGTGCTCCGGTAATGCCATGGAGGAACCGGCATAGGCTGCATCCACATGAAGCCAGATATCATGCTGCTTGCAGATTTTACCGATGACATGGATAGGATCTATGGCCAGTGTAGCCGTGGTGCCGATCGTGGCAATGACACATAAGGGAATGAATCCTTTCGTCACATCGTTATTGATCGCTTCTTCAAGGGCTTTGGTATCCATTGACAACTGATCATCGGTATTGATCTTCACAAGGTTGTCGGTACCGAATCCGGCGATCCTTACCGCCTTATCGACTGAAGAATGAGCTTCGGTCGAGGCATAGATCCTGTATCGGTTCAGGTCGCTGAATCCCGATTTATTGATTGTATATCCTGAAGCCTTTTCCCTGGCAGTCAACAAGGCGCAAAGGGTGGAGGTGGAAGCCGTATCCTGGATAACGCCGTTCCAGCTTTCGGGAAGACCGGTAAAGTCTCGCAGCCATTGCATCACTCTTTCTTCCAGCTCTGTTGCGGCCGGCGAGGTTTCCCACGACATGCACTGTGCGCCCAGGGTAGCCGTCAGCATTTCTGCAAGAATGGATGCATAACTGGAATTTGCCTGGAAGTAGGCAAACCAGTTGGGACTTTGCCAGTGTGCCATTCCCGGAAGAATAACCCTTTTGAAATCATTGAAAATATCGGCCATTTGCTCTCCATGCTCAGGGGCAGTCTCCGGGATCTGGCTTAGGATCTCTCCCGGTTCAATATGAGGCTTGACGGCAAACTGTTCAACATCCTGCAGATAATTGGCCATCCAGTCGGCCATCTCATGGGCATAAATCCTGAATTCCCTGCTATTAATCATTTCTCGCTGTTTTTATCCCTGCAAATAACCGAAAAAAATCAGTCTGACAGCGGATTTTATTTAAAAATTGATGAATCCATTCAGGGTTGCAAATTTTTGTTATGACCTGAAAATCAGTAGATGAGAAATTAATCCATTCATGGCGTCAAAACTGATCATAATAATTTTTCGAAATAAATTCATAGAATTAAATCTAATTTATAAATTGACATTTCAATTTTTTATCAAATAACTAACTATAAATTATGAGAAAGTTTATCAGAATCAGCCCAGTTATTTTACTGGTGATCATGCTGACATGGGCAGGTTGCGCCACTAACAAGGTTTCAACCGTCAACTATGCCGGTGTATACAATTGGTCAATTACCACTGACAATGGTGATCTGAGCGGGAACATTACCCTGAATCATTCCGGCGATACCTATACGGGAACCATCGCCAGTGACCAGGGATCACAGGATTTGACCAATCTTAAGATTGACGGCAACAATATCACGGCCAACTTCTCTTACATGAGCTATGATGTTACCATGAAGGGCGTGATCGACGATCATGATATCAAGGGAACATTCTCCGCTGAAGGATATGATTTCCCGTTTGATGCCAAGAAACAGGAAAAGTAGTCCGGAAAACCATAATATTAATTTCCGGGGCTGACTTCCAGGGATGTCCCGGAAATTTTTTTGGTTAAGTCATATCCTCTATGGCTGAAAAAATACCCATCGACCTGAAGGAAGTCCAGGAAACCCTGCTGCTTCCCCTCTGGGGAAGGGCTATGGAATCGAAAAAGGAAAATCCGTTATTTATTGACAGGAAGGCGGTAGAGATCTTCGAATCCCTGGATTTTGACTTTTCCAGGATCGCTGAAAATACAAAAGCCTTATCTCAACTGAGCTGGATCGGAAGGGCCATTATATCTGACCAGATAACGCGCGATTACATGCGGAGAAATCCCGGAGCCATGGTGGTCAATTTCGGATGCGGAATGGACACCAATTATGAAAGGCTCGGGGATGATTCGGTTACCTGGTGGGATATTGACCTTCCGGAAGTGATCGGGCTCCGGAGAAAATTTTTCCCAGAAACGGAAAACAGGAAATTGTTGGCCTGTTCCATGCTCGACTTTTCCTGGACGGAAAAAATACAGCAGGGAGGACCTGTCCTGTTCCTGGCGGCAGGGGTACTGTATTACTTTGAAGAAAAAGAAGTTAAGGATTTTTTTATCAGGATGGCGGAAGAGTACCACGGCACTGAATTTCTCTTCGACGCGGCTTCACCGGCCGGAGTCAGGGCCGCCAATTCCCTGGTAATCGCAAGTACCGGGATGAAGGAAAATTCTTCGTTGAAATGGGGACTTAAAAAACTGAAAGATATTGAATCCTGGGACAGGGATATAAAGATCATAAAAAAATATTCGTTTTTCAGCGATCTTCGGAAACAGCTACCTTTCCGCGACAGAATGGGAACTTATTTTGCCGATTTCCTGAAGATCATGTTTATGATCCACCTGAGAATAGTCTGAAGAACCTGCGATCCGTTAAAAATCATAAAGCAAATTTGGGGAGGGATATCGACTACCTGGTAATTTCAATCAGGCAGTTTTATAAATTATTTTGTTGGAATTTGAAGTTTTATCATTTTCTTTGGGCCTGACGTTAAAATAATAATGCCTTATTGATGGATTTTGAAAAATTGTTCCGGCGGAAATCGATCGCGGAAATCATGAAACAGGTGGATGACCAGGATCTGCCGGATGAACACGGAAATCATCTTTCACGTCAGCTTGGAGTCAGGGACCTTACAGCCTTCGGAATTGCCGCCATTGTTGGAGCGGGGATATTCAGCACTATCGGAAAAGCCAGCGCCGACGGCGGTCCGGGGATTATTTTTCTTTTTATCTTTACAGCCATTGCCAGCAGTTTTGCCGCATTCGCTTACGCGGAATTCGCTACCCGTGTTCCTGTTTCGGGAAGCGCATATACCTATTCGTATGTTGCCTTCGGTGAACTGGCTGCCTGGGTGATCGGCTGGGCGCTCATCATGGAGTATGCCATCGGAAACATTACAGTTGCAATTTCCTGGTCGGATTATTTTACAGGATTGCTCGCTGCCAACGGCATCCATCTTCCTTACTGGATGACTATGGATTACCTTACGGCTTCCAACGGGTATCATGAAGCTATCACCCTGATGAACAGCGGCAAGTCGTTTGTTAATATCAACGAAGGCGTTCAGGAGGCCTACCAGGCATGGATCTATGCACCCAGGATTGGGAATTTTCATATCGTGGCAGACCTGCCGGCGCTGATGATCATATTCCTTATCACCTGGCTGGTTTACAGGGGGATAAAAGAATCCAAGAATGCAGGAAATATCATGGTGGCCATCAAGATCACTGTGGTAATTTTCGTGATCATTGTCGGCGCTTTTTTTGTGAAAACCGCGAACTGGCATCCCTTCATGCCTGAAGGTATTGCAGGAGTTTTAAAAGGGGTGTCGGCAGTATTCTTCGCCTATATCGGGTTCGATGCCATATCCACAACGGCAGAAGAATGTAAAAACCCCCAGCGTGACCTGCCCAGGGGAATGATGTTTTCGATCATCATATGCACGGTCCTTTATGTTGCCATCGCCCTCGTCCTAACAGGCCTTGTCAGGTATAACCAACTGGCAGTAGGGGATCCTCTTGCCTTCGTCTTTCAAAAGATCGGGCTGACATGGATTTCAGGCATCGTCGCTGTTTCAGCGATCATTGCCATGGCCAGTGTTTTCCTGGTATTCCAGTTGGGCCAGCCCAGGATCTGGATGAGTATGAGCCGCGACGGCCTTCTGCCTCCGGCCTTTTCCCGGATCCATCCAAAATTCAAGACTCCGTCATTTGCTACCGTTGTCACCGGATTTGTGGTAGCCATACCCGCCCTGTTCATGAACCTGAAAATTGTCACCGACCTTTGCAGTATCGGGACCCTTTTCGCCTTTGTCCTGGTTTCTGCAGGAGTTTTGAGGCTTCAGTCCACACCTGATGCCGGGCAAAGCAAATTCAAAATACCTTATATCAATTCGCGGTATGTGATGCCTGTCCTGCTGGTTCTTGGCGTTACCCTGCTGTGGGAATATAACCGTGATAGTTTTAAGGATTTCGTCTCGAACCGGCCAATCGTTTATGAACCGGTTCAGTTCCTGAAAGGACTTGATCCGCAAGAGATAAAAACCGTAAAGTCGGAAATTGCTGCCGAACATCTGAAGACCTCTTCCGAACAGGTCGACCTGGAATCCATACTCAGCGATATCCCTTCAGACCGGTATTCTTCATTTATCATGAATTTGCCGCTTTCCATGGATAAGAAAGCTGAAACGGGCTTCATGGCTTTCCGGCATAAAATTCCCATCTGGATCTTTATCATTATTGCCTTGTATACCACCTGGCTCTGTATTAAGAATAATTACTCGTTAATCCCGGTGCTGGGATTCCTCTGCTGTCTCTACCTGATGTCGGAAACAGGGATCACCAACTGGATCGGATTTTTCTCATGGCTGGTATTCGGGTTGATAATTTATTTCAGCTACGGCATCCGTAAAAGCAAGCTGAACGGGACTGCAACTTCAAAAAGTTAAAATTGATCGCTGCCACGAATGCACGAATGTACTTTCGCAGATAGCACAGATAGCGCGGAAGTTACTTCCGTGCTGCTTCCTTGCCATAAGTAGCCCTCCTGGCGCGGAAGTTACTTCCGTGCCGTTACTTGCCGTTACTTCCATGCCTTCCATGTAATTATCCTCGCGCGGAAGTTACTTCCGTGCTATTTCCGTGCAAGAACTTCCGTGCCGTTACTTGCGGTTACTGGCCGTTACTTCCATGCCTTCCATGTAATTATCCTCGCGCGGAAGTTACTTCCGTGCTATTTCCGTGCAAGAAGCAGTTACCAAGCCACGAATACACCAATGTGATTTTAAAAAACGATCACTTCACTCCACGCGCGGAAGTTACTTCCGTGCGAATATAACTTCCACGTAATTAAAGGCACGGAAGAATTGTGGGCACGGAAGTAATTAAAGGCACGGAAGTAACTTCCGCGCCAGAGAGAAACTTCCGCGCCAGAGCGGGATATTTGCAACTTCCGAACCATATTGAGGAACTTTCGTGTCAGGAGAGCTATATTTATATTGAATATTTAATATCTGATTAATTTTAGAATGTTGTTTTATAAGAAATTTTCAATTGCTTTTACCTGTATCCTTCTGATTGCAGGTCATGCTTTTCCGCAGGTGCCTTCTCATTTTGACTGGCCCGTATTTTCCCGTGCCGACAGCCTTCGCGGGAATCTTACTCCCCTGCGAACCTGTTATGATGTTACCTTTTACCATCTCGCCATAAAGATCGATCCTTCCGACAGCACCATCGCCG
>JBJKSY010000236.1:0-3494 GCA_046703645.1 Cyclobacteriaceae bacterium | reverse complement strand
GAAAGATGAGCTGAATGATGGCTGGGAGCATCATATCTATCCAAAAGATTATGAACGCTTAATGTCAACCATCAGGGAGGCCTTTCGGAAACAGACCAAATATGAGAT
Source organism: Cyclobacteriaceae bacterium (assembly GCA_046703645.1). Lineage (GTDB taxonomy): Bacteria > Bacteroidota > Bacteroidia > Cytophagales > Cyclobacteriaceae > DATDPY01. The sequence continues at coordinate 3,386 of JBJKSY010000236.1, read as the reverse complement.
CTCCTACCGGCTGATCCGCGCCGACGGTCAGCTCAGGATCATGTTTGAATCGGGAATTCCCCTCTATGATGTGGACGGTAATTTTATCGGCTACTTATCCGTCTCCGTTGATTTTACCGGGGTGAAGGAAGCCGAGAACGAAGCATCCGTTACAGAACAGACATTTATAACACTGGCAGAGAACGCCCCGGTTTTTTTCAAAATGTCAGATGAAAACGGCAAGTTCTTTTATTTCAGTAAACAATGGATTGCCTTTACGGGCAGGTCTCTCAGGGAAGAATCAGGTGACCAGTGGCTGAAATCAGTTCACAGGGAGGATTACAAAGGTCTTACAGAATGTCTCACCGAGTCGGTAGCCAATAAAAGGAAATATGAGGTTATCTACAGGATAATTAACAGGGAGGGAGCTTACCGGTGGCTGCTCGATACGGGGATGCCGGTTTTCAGCCATTTGGGTGAATTCTCAGGATTCATCTCCGCTTCGCTTGATATTACCGAGAACCGGAAAGAAGAGGAGAAGAAAAACCGTCGCATTGCTTTCCAGGAATCGGAAAGCATACTCCAGGCATCGCTCGACCACTCAAACCTCATCGCATTATCGGTTGACAAAAGCAGCAGGATCACCTATTGTAATCAATACTTCCTGGAGCTTACGGGTATGGTGAGAGAAGAAGTGATCGGCCAGGATTTTTATGAATTTTTTGAGATCAGTTCCGGGTCCGGCGGGGAACGGATCACGCTTGAGCGATATTTTCTGAATCCCGGCTTCTCATCGGGTTTTGAGTCGTATACAAAAAGCAGTTTCCGCGAAAAATTCTTTATCCGTTTCAGCTCTGTAATATTTTTCGGGGATATCGACGATCCTGCCATTCTGACGCTGGTCGGGGAGAATATTACGGAAAGAAAAAAAATCCGTGAAGCGCTGGAGAATTCAAATAACCAGTTAAAGGACTTTCTGGACAATGCCAATGACCTGATCCAGATCTTTACTCCCGACGGCAATTTTCTTTTTGTCAATAAAATATGGAAATCAAAACTGGGGTACTCTGACGATGAAATTCCAAGGCTTCGTATCGCTGATATTATTCACCCCGATTCCAGGACCTTTACGTTGAACAGGCTCGCGGAAATTGCCGACAGGAAGGGTCCTCCGGCCCTGGAAACGGAACTGGCATCCAAAGCCGGCCAACGGATTCATGTATCAGGGAGTATCAACTGCAGCTACCGTGAAGGCAAGGTTAAGGAATTCAGGGCCATTTTGTACGATATAACCGAAAAGGTGAGGGCCGAAAAAGCAAGGAACCTTTATCATAGCATAGGTAACCTGACAATCCAGAGCTCGGACCTGAACAGCTTTTTCAGCAGCATTCACAGTGAACTTGACAAAATCATATATGCCAAGAATCTTTATATTGCGTTGCTGGATGCCGAAGGCGGGAAAGTGAACTTCGCCTATATTGCCGATGAATTTTTAGGCCCTGAACCGCTTACCCTGAAGAGGGAATTCAGCGACGGTATTACGGAATATGTGATCAGGACCCGGCGTTCCTATTATCTTGATGAGAAGGAATTAAGCAAGCTTGAAGCCGATAATACCATTCGTGTTATCGGGAAGATGCCTAAAACATGGCTGGGGGCGCCCTTACGGCTTGGTGACCGGATAATCGGTGTAATAGCGGTACAGAGTTATCAGAATTCGGACGTTTATTCGGCCCGGGACCTTGAAATCCTTGAATTTCTTTCAGGCCAGATCGCACTGTCTATAGAACGCAAACAGAATGAGGAAAGGATAAGAGATCACGCCGCCCGGCAGCAGGCGATTTTTGAAAGTACCAGCCACCTGATCTGGTCTGTCAACAAGGATTATAAGGTAACTTCTTCCAACAGAAATTATGATGAATTCATTGCCTGTTATGTACCGGTCGATATAACCGGTAATAGAAAAGGATCGGCTGAAGACCTCATCTCTCCTGAAGTTTTCTGGCGCGAAAAGTATGACATTGCTTTTAACGGTCATAATCACCGGTTTGAAGCAGGCTTTGTTCATCCTGTTGAGCAAAATATCGTATGGAAGGATATTGTGGTACACCCTATCATCACCGATTCAGGACCTGTTACTGAAGTATCCTGTATTGCCCATGATATCACTGAAAAGAAATCGTCAGAGCTTGCCCTTAAGGAAAGTGAAGAAAAGTTCAGGGATATTTTCGAATCCTTCCAGGACCTCTATTTCCGGTGTGATTTCCGAGGAAATATCATTATGCTCAGTCCTTCCGTTACGGAGATCATGGGCTATGAACCTGGTGATCTTATCGGAAAGGAAATTACCAATTATTACCTGTATTCCAAGAAAACCAAGGACCTGCTGAGGCAGATCATAAAAAGAAAAAACGTTAGGAATTTTGAAGCTTCCGTCATCACAAAAAATGGCAGAATACTTCAATGCATCTGTAATATCCGCCTGGTTTATGATACTAACTTCAAAGCAATTGCCCTGGAAGGAGTGGCCCGTGACATCACCCAGATCAAGGAAGCTCATACTGAATTGAAACAAGCCAAGGAAGTGGCCGAACGCTCCCTTAAGGTTAAGGAGACTTTCCTGGCCAATATGAGCCACGAAATCCGGACCCCTATGAACGGGATCATCGGCATGGTGGATTTGCTGGAAGGTTCAGGGGTAACCCCGGAACAGAAGAATTATATTCAAACGATCAAAAAGTCTTCCGAGACTCTTTTATATATCCTCAACGATATCCTGGATCTTTCCAAAATTGAAGCAGGCAAGATGCAGCTCCGTAAACAGCCTGTAAGGATGAGTGACCTGATGGAAAAACTTACGGTACTATTTTCGCAGCAGGCCTCGACAAAAAATATCAGGCTTAACTACACCATCGATAAAAAAGTGCCGGAATTCCTGATGGTGGACGAAACGAGGCTTCTTCAAATTCTTTCAAACCTGACCTCAAACGCAATTAAATTTACAGAGGGAGGCGGATCGATCGATATAAATCTTAAAAAGACCCGTGAACCGGGAAAAACCCATATGTACCGATGCTCGGTCAGTGATTCGGGAATCGGAATTTCAACGGAAAATGTGAACAGGCTATTTACAAGCTTCAGCCAGCTCGATACTTCCACTACAAAACCATATAGCGGTACAGGTCTGGGACTGGCTATTTCAAAGGAATTGTGCCAGCTCATGGGCGGTACGATAAGCGTTTATTCCACTCTCGGCCTGGGAAGCACCTTCTGGTTTACATTCCAGGCACAGCCTGCCGGGAAACGTATGATAATAGATAACCGGGTTTTCGAAAATGATATCCGGATCGAGGGATATTTTGCTGAGGAGAATCCCAGCATACTATTGGTGGATGATAACATCGTAA
>JBJKSY010000235.1:0-3756 GCA_046703645.1 Cyclobacteriaceae bacterium | reverse complement strand
ATTTTTAGCAATATTTCGATTTATTCGCGAAATTCGCATTGTTTAATAAATTTATGGATAAATTAAATGATCGAAAGGAACTGACCGGGGAATCTGCGGTTGAAGTCGATCCATTAAATCCTATAGAGCAACCGGAAGCATCCGGGGATATAATCGGTCTCAGTTCAGCATTTGGTACAGATCTTACATCTGTTAACATGAACAACGGTATGGAAACAACGTCAAACCTCAAAGAAGGGGAAAGCCCCGAAAAAAAACTCAATGAAACCGAGCCTGTTCAGGGTGACCAGTTATCATCAAAGGAGGATTCTCCTTCTGATGATAAAATTTCCCCTGAAACTCCCGAATCTGATCAGGCAACTTCAGATGAGAAAATAAACGATATAAATCCTGACGCCAGCCAGGAGGGGAAAGAGGAGATGGCCTCCGTCCAAGATGAGCATCCCCAGGATTCCGACGAGGAAGAAGATATGGATCAGAAAGATTTCGGTCATTACTCAAGGCCGGAACTGATCAATGAATTCCAAAATCTGCTTAATGAAAACGATCCGAGTAAAATAGAAAAGCATGTTTATGCCATCCAGCATGCCTTTTATGACCTGGCGGAAGAAGAACAAAGATCCGCTGAAAAAAAATTCAGGGAAGAGAAAGGCGGCAAAGCAGCATACATCCCTCAAAAAGATACCCTGAGCAATCGTTTTGAGGCCCTCATGAACCGGTTTAAATCCAAGAAGGCAAATTATAATGCCGATCTGGAAAAGCAAAAGGATGTCAATCTGCAGAAAAAGCACGAGATCCTGGAAGCACTGCGAAAGTTCGTAGATGCTGAAGAGACCAACACAAGCATCAGCGCGCTTAAGAAAATACAACAGGACTGGAAATCGATCGGGCCGATTCCCCATCAGTTCACACGTTCTTTGTGGGCCTCGTACAATGCGTTGATTGACCGGTTTTATGATAACAGGTCCATATACTTTGAATTGAAAGAGTTGGACCGAAAGAAAAATCTTGAAGGCAAGATCGAGATCTGTGAAAAGGCGGAACTTCTGGCCAATGGATCCAATCTCAAAGAAGCCATCAAGGAGTTAAATGAATTACACGAGGAATTCAAGCATATCGGGCCGGTTCCCCAGGATCAACAGGAAGTCGTATGGCAAAGATTTAAATCTGCATCCGACCAGATCTATTCGAGGAGAAAGGAATACCTCCATGATTTAAAAAAGAACCTCCAGGAAAACCTTGAGATGAAGACAAAGTTGATGGAGGAAGTTGAAAAATTTGCCGATTTTGCATCAGATAATATCGTTGACTGGAATAATAAAACAAGGGAAATACTTGATATTCAGAAAAAGTGGGAATCTGTAGGTGCGATACCCAAGGAACAGGCAAAATCTGTCAATAAAAATTTCTGGTCTTCTTTCAAATCCTTCTTCAGCAATAAGAATAAGTTTTTCAAAAAGCTGGAAGGTATGCGTGAGGAGAACCTGAAACGAAAGGAAGAGCTTATCGGGAAGGCTGCGGCTATTAAAGACTCAGATAACTGGGAGGAAACAGCCAACCAACTGAAAGAGATCCAGCAAGAATGGAAAAACATCGGGCCTGTCCCTGAAAAGTTTAAAAATGAAATTTTCATCCGGTTCAAAGCCGAATGTGATGAATTCTTTGATCGCAAACGGCAACATGGGAAGGAAGTTGAATCTGAGTACCAGGTAAATCTGACAAAGAAAGAGGAAATATGCGATGTGCTTGAATCTATGATCAATGATAAGAGTTTCGATGTCGATAAATTCCAGCAATTACATGAGACCTACGAGAGCATTGGTTATGTTCCCAGGAATGCAATAAAGAAGATCCAGAAGAGATTCAGCTCCATATCGGAAAAGTTCCTTGACGAAGCCAATGTTTCCGATGATAAGAAGGCCGAGATCAGGTTTTCAGCCGAGATAAATAAGATCCGGTCCCATCCCGACAGCGACAGGAAACTGCAGCGTAAGGAGATCGAAATCAGGAAGCTGATCAATAAACTTGAAAATGACATTGCCATCTGGAGAAATAACCTGGATTTTTTCCGTGATTCCGATACTGCGGACAAGTTGCGTGCAGAATTTAACCTGAAGATCGATCAGGCAACCGCCCAGATGAACGAGCTAAAGGAAGAGTTGAAAATGATCTTTAAAAGCTGATCCGCAAATATTTATAAGGAATAAAGCAATAATAAAATCAATGCGGCTTCGGAAGAGGCATTAGTCAATGCAAGTAAAAATTCCGGACATCCTTAAATTAATTCCATCTTCCTGCTTATTTTTGCCCACACTTTGAACTAGAAGCCTCCATAGCTCAGTTGGCCAGAGCAGCTGATTTGTAATCAGCGGGTCGTTGGTTCGAATCCGACTGGGGGCTCCTGAAAATCAGGCAGTTAACATAAATATTTGTTAACTGCCTTTTTATTTGCACGCAATTTGCACGCAGTAATTGTTGTTTTTTAATTTTATTTTTTTTGAATTCCGATACCGGACATTGATATATCAAATCCGGACAATTCAGGTTCAATTATCATTGATTCTCCTTACAAAATGAGCTAAGTATATCCGGCATATTAATTGTCATTAAATATTATCGATGATTGATTAAATCATCAGAAAAGTGTTTAATAGTTGTTAAATCAATATGCTTAGCTGCTATTTAAATGCAGAGTTATTATATTTTTTAATTTAACTTATTACTGCTATGAAAAAACTAATTTTTATCGGATCATTCTTTTTGGCAATCGGCATTAATTGTTATGCATAAATAACTGCTGGTAGCAAGTACTTTGGGGGTACAATATCTTACACCGGAACCCATAACAAAACCAGTGAGTATAAAACCACAAATTTTTCACTTATTCCTTCATTCGGGTATTTTATAACCGGTAAATTATCAGCCGGAATAAGCCTTGGTTACACCAGTAACACTACAGACGATAATACCACGAAACAGATAAATAACTCATTTGTAATAGGGCCTTACGTCAGGCAGTATTTCGGGGGTTCGGAGCAGTTTACATTTTTTCTCCAGGGAGATTTGAGCTATATGCCCGGTACTACAACCTATAAAACTGCAGGCAGTCCGGACGTAAAATACACCAATTCCGGGTTTATGATATCCGCTTTCCCAGGAATATGTTTCTTCCCGTCACCTAAAATCGGGTTAGAATCTTCTTTTGGTTCATTCTATTACCAGGCACTTAAAGTCAAGGACAAGGAATCAGGTTCCAAGTATAGCCAATCCAATGGCTATGGACTTAATTTAAATCTTGATACGTTTTACCTCGGATTTAAATATTATTTCTGAAATAAAGTTCTTAATTTAATTACAATCAACCGCTACATTTTATGGACTGGCAAGATAATATATTACATGCTCTTCCGGTGCTTAAATTTTACAGAAGCTGGATACTTATTTTTTTATTGGTAAGTATTTCGGGTGTATCATTTGCCCAACAGGAAACAAGTATATGGTATTTTGACAATGAAAGAGGCGTAGACTTTAATTACGATGTGCCAAAAGAATTGTATACTTCTTTGAATCATGCCGAAAAATCGGCTATGTGTGATAAAAATGGGAAATTATTATTTTACACTGACGGTTGGCAAGTATATAATTCACAGGATTCCTTAATGGAGAATGGCCACTTGTTAAATTATACTGAAAACCTAGTCCTAAAAGGTTCAATGGTCCCGCTTTTTATAATTTCGGTTCCGAATACAACAACGC
>JBJKSY010000234.1:0-4362 GCA_046703645.1 Cyclobacteriaceae bacterium | reverse complement strand
TAAAACCTTCTCTTCCGGGAACCAACAGTACTCAACTTCAGACTGCTCCTTTCCTGTTTAATCAGAATTTCTATGTAAAGACAGATCAGGATGGCAAATTTGAAGTGAACATTCCCCGTCCTGCTTCTCCGGATAGCGTTAAAAAGTACCGGTTTGAAATTGAAAGCTACTATTTTCAGCCAGTTAATACTACCTATACACTTACCGATTCCATGCGTTCACTTCAACTGGGAGATATATTCACAAAAGCTTATAATTATACCCTCACACTAACCTTAAAAAAAGCATTCGGCAAATATAAAATCGCCAGTAAGGATTCCTACTATGACCCGAACGGGAAAATGGTAACGAAAATCGATACAATATTTGAGGAGCTGCCGGATAGTAACATAACGGAAATGCCGACAGGAATTTCCGTCATGCTATACCGGAAACAAAAACCTTCCATTATTCCGCCCGCTGAAGGGCAGTACTCCCAAACCGTCAAGGAAAACGGGATTATAAAAATCGCCGAAGGCAAAACCGCCATTGAAATAGATAAAAACGGGAATCGATCTTCGGTCATTAAATTCGACAGGTTGTTATGCAATGTTTATAATAACGATGAATACTACATCAAGGCAGTTAATCCCGAATCGGCAGGTGTAAACGGTAATCCGGCAGCGTATGAAGACGGATCGTTTACGGCCCCTGAAATGGAATTAAGGTTTGAAAGACCATCTTCATCAGGTGACAGCACACATTTTAATGTTTCAAAAGTATATAAGATCATTTCCAGGGACCCGCCGAAATCAACCATTACCGGACAATTGGTGTACCGTTGGCCGGGAGATAAATCCAATACACTTCGTCCTCTTGCCAATGAAAAATTCAAAATTGTCGTGGAATACCTGTGCAATGGAAAAATAGTCCAGTTTCAGAAAGGTCTTAATATAACGGCAGTCAAGCTTGACAAGGACCAGAAAGCCTTGTTCACGGGAGATTACAGCGAGGTAATGGCATCAGGGACCACCGACAGCAACGGTCGTTTTTCCATTCAGGCTGTCAACCTGAACGACAAGGGCAGCCTGGGACCAGGCATTGCATCAACTGTTATGCGAGATGTAAAGCCACCTTCCCCGGTTCCGGGAAGTTTCAATAATCCCGAGAATATGGTTGTTGATCCTTCCGATCCCTCTTCCTTCCTGGATGCATCCGGGTTCGGGGGGAGTGAAGGTGGCGGTTTTTTCAATTACAGTGACATGAATGCTTCCTTTGGCGCTGAAAAACAATCTTCCATACTGAATGGATCGATGAATGGTGGTCTGGGCATGGGCGTTAACCAGCAGATGCAGGGCTTCAACAATCAGAAAAATTCAGACAACCGGTTCCTTGGTTTACTCCCGGATGCTGCTGCGGGCGGCATTGCCGGCATTCATGGTCCCGATGCAATGCAATTCAGGGTGGATGATAACGGACCTAGTGAAGAAAAGGGAGATATTGAAAGAGTGTACCGGATCCAGGTTGACGACCAGGACTTTTATTATAACCCTGAAAATAATATTATCGTCCAGCCCCTGAAATCTGTTGATGCCGGTCCTGTTACAGTTATGGTGAAGGAAATCAAATGGAAATTTTCAGCCAGGGATAAGGATACCAATAATCCCCTGGAATATCTGAAAGCCATAGTATGCCGCGATCCGTCTTACAAGGTCAGGCATCTTCCCCAGGGTGAAGGTGATGGAAAGTACAGGGAGCAAAAACTGATTAACCCTAAGTTTTCAGGCGAAGTGAACTTGCCCGGACTTGAAACCGGCAATAATAATACCGGCAACAATGGCACAGGTACGGAATCATCCGCGAATTGGCAGGCGGATATAAATAGCTATTCTATTAATGGCTCCAATGTTTCCGGAATATTAAATGGCCCTCAATCCTGGGCAGATGGAAGCTATGAATGGCTTGAGGATAGTGTTACAGACGATAAAGGCTCGGTAATCTTCGACAGGCTGTTGTCGGGATATACGGATTACTACCTGGAAATGACTTCCAATCCGGCTACTGGCCACTATTTCTATAAAGCCAGCCTTGTTCCCCTGGATATTAATTCATCGTCCGTGCAATATGCAACCAGCTCAGATGGCACCGAAATAAATCCGGAAAACAATGCGGCTTATGGTAATTACTGGGATACCCGACAGACTGACATTCCCGTAGCCAGCCTCGTAGTAAATATGGACCCGATGCACTCCAGGGTAGGAGGAAGGGTAATTGATAAAAGCAATAACCTGGGGATCAAAGGGGCAGTCGTAACATTAAAGGATTCCCAGCATAATAAATTTATTGCAAATCAAATGACTGCCGATACTACGGGTTATTTTGAGTTTTTAAATGTATTTGATCAGGACAAGGTGCCCAAAGGTACAGATAACCTGACAGTTACCATGACCGCAAAGGCTGCAGGCTTTAAACAGGAAGGTTTGAAATCGGGATCCATCATGCGTAATGGCAGCCAGTATGTCGATTACATATTGATGGTCCCCGCCTCTACCATTGCCGGAACCGTCACCAATGAACAAGGCCAGGGGGTAAGTGCTTATATAAAACGGCAGGACGGGATGACCGTTGAAACTACGACCCTTTTTGTTGCAGGGGGCACGTATAAACGTCTTGAGAAATTTAGTCTTCCTTACCCGGTAAAAGCCGGGGGGACTGCCGTCTTTTACATTATACCCAAAGATCCCGGTTATTTTGTCGATACGGTGGTCATTAAAAATATAAAAGAAGGAACCAATGACATTGGAGCTCAGAAAGTGTACCGCCGTAAGCACCGGATGCATTTTTATGTTACCGATAAGGATAATACCGGCAATAAAATTGCCGGAGCCCTAATCACCGTCAATAAACAACAGGCAGTCAAAACCAATTCCAGCGGTGAAGCCGATCTGAGTTTCGAAAATGTTTCGGTCAATAATTATACATTAACCGTCTCGGGGCCGGAAGGACAAGGATACATACCACAGGTGATCAACCTTAAAAATGAAGAATCGGAATTACCTGTGAATTATTGGATTAAGCTGAAAAAAGGAGGCAGCATCAGCGGTACGGTAACACTCGATGGAACACCCGTCAGTAATGCAAAAGTTTACCTGGATTACAAGAAACAAAGTTCATCGCAGTTTATGGGATCCTTTTCCCTGAACCTTAACCTTTTAAACAACAGCGGAAATCAGAACAACCAGTATCCGCAGAATGCTGAACAGTTGAACAACGGTAACCTTCCCCCGGTGGAAACTTATTCCGATGCCTCCGGGCATTACCGGCTCGAAGGGATCCCTGTTAACAGCGGGCAGGTTACTTTGCTGGCAACCCTTGATACTTCCTTTACCGTGACCGGGGATCAAAAAATCGTGGACCTTACGAGCGGGCAGGCTACACAGGCCCTGGCATTGAAAAGCTATAAGGATATGCTCATTCAATCGATATATGGTTTTCCTATATCCGTGGAATCCATAACACCGACAAATAACAATAACGTCGTGAATGTTACAGGTGTCGTCAGGCTCGAAAAAAGCAGATCCCCCTTCGGCTGGATCACCAAAGAAAATGAATTCAGGGTACGCAATGTACCTTTCACAAAAAAGGTAGTTAACGGGAAAACCCTGGGAATCCCTGTGAATGATAAAACAGATTTCGATGCGGTCAGCAGCATTAAGATGCAGTACCTCGGTAAGTATAATGTATTAATTTCGGGGGATGCAGGCAGCTCATCGGGCCAGGCCGGCGTGCAGGAGCTGACTCTTCAAAGGAACAATAACAATAAAGGAGAAGTGCCGGGTTATGTTCATATCGTCGACAATTCCTTCAATTACCCGAGCAGCTATCTCAACTTTTCCCATAAGGACCAATTCTATCTGGGAATGATAACGGGCAATAAAATAATTAACCAACTAGCCGTATTCAATGCCCTTGGAACGGATATACAGCCGGTACTGAACCCGTCGGCAAGCCAATTGGTTTCGCAAACACTCTACCACCTGAGCAATGACCTGGGCAATGCCATAAAATTCAATTTTATAGGATTTGATGCTACCGCCAATCCCCTGAATTCAAACATTGATGCGTCGGGCAAAATTCACCTGGATGTAAGCATGGAATGTCATATTCCCAATGCACAACCTGACTCTTTGAATGTTCACGCCGGGGATGTTGTCCTTGACAATGGCAAGGTATATCCTGCAAAAGGCTCCAAACCTTTAGAGGTGAAACTGGAAAAATGGGATCTTGAAATCAGTGACTGGTCGATCGATCCTGTAATGGGTGGCATCTATTCTGAAAAGGGAATTATAAAAACTGGCAAACTGGACATTCCCTTCACCGAGT
>JBJKSY010000233.1:0-4062 GCA_046703645.1 Cyclobacteriaceae bacterium | reverse complement strand
TGACCAGGTCCCAGAACCTGAAACCTTCCAGCGCGAGTTCGACTCTTCTTTCATGGAATATGATATTCCTTAAAGAATCCTGGTTATTGGTCGTAATATCAGGAAGAATGGAATTATTGCCTTCCCTAGCCCTTGCACGCACCTGGTTAAGGTAAATTCTTGCTTCTTGCGGTTTACCGTCTTCATTCAGCGATTCTGCAGCCATCAGAAGCACATCGGCATAGCGGATCAGTCGCTGGTCATATCCCTGTGTGGCTGCTACCGTTGTTCCGGGAGTCCAGACTTTCTGGTTGTAACACTCAATTTCAACAGTGTCCCCGTTTTTATCCAGGGTTACATCAGGGGTATTTATATCGCCGATAATTTTAACACCATCCAATACTTCCCCGAGGAAAATGATGGTTTTATCGAGTCTCGGATCGCCCGGTTCAAAGGCTTTCATCAGATCCAGGGTAGGCCTGTTGAACCCCCAGCCCCGGTTCGGTGTGCCCCTGACACCCTGCACATTGGCATAGAAATCTCCCCCGTTTTCTATTCCTTCCTTTTCTCCAAGAGCCCCGATCTCAAAAATTGATTCAGGCCCCATTTCTCCTTTTACACTATTCGCATCGCTGAAATCCGGTTCAAGAGCGTATTCCCCTGAATTGATCACCCTGAGACTGTATTTCTCCACATCCGGAAAATCATTCCGGAATAGATAAACTCTTGCCAGAAGTGATTCGGCGGCGCCCTTGGTTGCACGTCCATAATCGGAAGGCTTTTCCTGTGACTTTTCGTGCAAAACGTTTATGGCGTACAAAAGATCACTTTCAATCAGGTTATATATGTCCTTTGCGGAGGCTCTTCCAAGATCCAGCGGAGGGTAAAGTTCCGTAACCAATGGCACGCCTCCCCAGGCCCTCACAAGATCAAAATAGAATAGCGCCCTGAGAAATTTCGCTTCGCCTAAATACTGGTTCTGAAGAACCGTATCCATGCTTATTGCTGGGACTTTATTGATGACAACGTTGGCCCTGCGAATGCCCTGGTAGAGTGTAGTCCACCACCGTTCAAGGCTGCCTTCGGTACTGTTAAAAGTAAAGTTGTCATAAGGTCCTATGGTGGCTGCCTGGTCGGAAGGATTGCTGCCTTTCCTGGCATCATCCGACATAATATCAAGAATAGGGTAAAGACCTGTATGAAAATTTGCATCGCGCAGGGTGTAATAAATGGCATTCGTGGCTTCAAGCGCATCCTGGCTTGTAACCGGGAAGGTTTGTTGTGTCAATTCACCCTGGAGGGGCTTTTCAAGGAATTTCTGACATCCAGTAAATGTAAGGAATGGCAGAACGATCAACATATACAGATTTCTGAATAATTTTATTTTTATCTTTTTCATCACTTACTTCTGTTAAAGCGTAACATTCAGGCCGATCGAATAAACGGAAGGGATGGGGTAAGTGCCTGAATCAATCCCGTTAAGAATTGGATTATCGCTGCCTACCTCGGGAGAATACCCCGTAAATTTGGTAAGGGTTATCAGATTGGTACCCTGGATGTAGATTCTGGCTGTCCTGGTGAAGGTGTTTTTGCCGGGATGTGATGGAATCGTATAACTCAAGGTGGCCGTTCTTAATCGTGCGAAAGAGCCGTCCTGGATAAACCGGGAGGAGGGAAGCCAGTCATATCCTCCCTGGGTAGGTCTGGGTTCAGTATTACTGGTGCCCGGCCCTGTCCAGCGATTCAGTACATGCTTTTCAAAATTATAAAGATCAGGCCGGATGGTTTCTTTGCCGTTATAGATCTTGTTTCCTCCCTGTCCCTGGATGTCAATATCAAGTTCAAAGCCTTTCAGGGAACCGGTGAGGCTCACGCCAAAAAGGTAAGTTGGGATCGGGGATCCAAGGTATGTACGGTCATTCCCATCGATGACCCCGTCACCGTTAATATCCTTGTACCTCAGATCTCCTACCTGTGCATCCGACATATGCGGGTAGGAAGTCAGTTCATCGGCTGTCTGGAATACTCCGTCTGTCTTGTAACCATAAAAAGCTCCTATCGGTAAACCCGGTACCGTTTTAGTCACCGTATTCCCGTTGAAAATTCCCTGAAGGGCATCACCGCTGCCGCCGGTTCCACGTACTTTCAGGGCTTCATTGTGGATGGTGGTACCGTTAACACCTGCCGTATATTGAAATTCCCCGGCCTTTCCATGATACTTGATATCCATTTCAATACCTTCATTAAGTACCTCACCGGCATTGTAGGTTATAGTGGCACCATCCCCGTTGCCCAGGTAACCGGCTATAGGCAGGTCAATGAGTATATTTCTTGTATCCCTGTGGTAAAAATCGAACTCACCGGTGATCTGGTCATTGAAGAATCCTGTTTCCAGTCCAATGTCAGTCTGGTATGTGCTCTCCCAGACCAGGTTCGGGTTACCACTTGTCCCGTACGTGAGCCCGGGAACCATAGCTTCGTTTTGTCCGAATACTGCATTGATCCCATTGGCTACGGTTGAATATTGTCTGTCATAAGGGATCTTTTCATTTCCGATAATCCCCCAGCTTGCCCTGAGTTTCAGGGTGGATACAGCCTTTATACCTTGCATGAAATTTTCATTAACAATGTTCCATCCGACGGCAAACGACGGGAAATTTGAATACCTGTTTTGCTTGATGAATTTTGAAGATCCGTCCCGCCTGAAGGTAGCGGTAAAAAGATAACGGTTACGGAATGTATAATTGGCCCGGAACAGGAATGATATCATTGAAAAATTCTGGTCGAGGTAAACGCCGTTACTGACCGTATTCGGATTGACGTTGTTCGGGTTGATATACCAGAAATCCTGCGAATCCCTGATCAGGTTCTGTGCCTGGATATTCAGGTACTCGGAGGTTACATCCTGCATGGTATAACCGGCCAGAACATTTATGTGTTGCTGGTTTAGTTCCCTGTCATAAGTGAAAGTGTTTTCCCATAACCATGAAAGCGTATTATTGTAATTTTTTGTAAGTGTGCTTATATTATTCTGTTGCTGGGGGGATACATAAAATACCGGGGTAAATGATTTAGCCTTATTATTGGAAAGATCAATACCAAAGCTTGACTTGAATGTCAGAAATTTCATGAATTTTACCTTGCCGTAAAAATCTCCTACAGTACGATACCCGTTATTATAACTGTTGGTATAGTTCAGATCTGCCAGCACATTTCCGACCCCGGGAACTTCCGAATAGGAACCGTCAGGCTGGTAAGGAGTAATTACAGGTTGCGCCCGGTATACAACAAATACTGCATTGTTGTCGGTATTCTGTTGCCAGTATGGGGCGAATGTCAGGTTATTTCCAAGGGTTATGTTTTTAGTAAGATGATAGGTATTATTCAACTGTAGCGTAAACCTGTTGTAATCCGACTTGGGAATAATCCCTTTCTGGTCGTAGTAACCCAGGCCGACATAATATTGCGTTTTTGGGGATGACCCTGAAACCGATACCTGGTAATTCTGAAGGGGGGCAACCCTGAAAAGAAGTTTCTGCCAGTCGGTATTGGGAACAAGACTGGTATTATTATAGGACCCCGGGTTGATTTCATTCACTATGGTGGCAAATTCAGGTCCATTCAGGAGGGCGATTCTTTTTTCAAGGTTCTGGAGGCTGTATTCTGCTGAAAAGTTTACCTGGGGAACACCCTGGTTGGCTGCGCCTTGTTTGGTCGTAATTATGATAACCCCGTTGGCACCTCTTGATCCGTAGATTGCCGTTGCGGAAGCATCCTTAAGTACTTCCATCGATTGAATGTCTGCCGAATTCAAAAAATCGATATTGTCAAGGATCACCCCGTCCACAACATAAATGGGTGCGGCATTATTGAAAGTACCTGTACCCCTGATCCGGACAATGGTACTTGCACCCGGTGCCCCCGAAGAAGTGGTTACCTGTACTCCGGGAACTTTCCCTTCCAGGGATTGTGCGGGATTGATGGATGGAATTTTTGTAAGTTCCGAACCCTTGATGGAAGATACGGCACCGGTCAGATCGCTCTTTTTTACTTCCCCATAGCCTATCACTACAACCTGGTTCA
>JBJKSY010000232.1:0-7780 GCA_046703645.1 Cyclobacteriaceae bacterium | reverse complement strand
ACTTGCTGGGACCTGTAATCCAGATCTCCCCTACGTTGCCTTCATCCAGGGCTATACCGTTATCCGGATCGACGATCTTTACCACATTGCCCTGTAACGGAATTCCGCAGCTCATGATCTGCGTGGCCGAGTTGATCTCCGATATGTCACTGGTAAGTTTTACCTTATTGAGCTTGAGACTGTTCTTATTGACTGATATGGCCTTCCGACCGTAATTCGATACCGCCAGCGTATTTTCTGCCAGGCCATAGGCGGAAAAATGACTTTCAGGATTCAGGCCATAAGGCTTGAAAGTATCAATAAAACGCTGATAGGTGCTGTACCTCACGGGTTCGGCAGCGGTCATAAGGAAACGCAATGAACTTAAATCGAGCCTGGAAAGTGTTTCCGCAGAGATCTTCTTGGGCCTCAGGCAGAAATCATAGGCAAAATTCGGGGCCGAAGATGCCGTTGCCTGATACTTCGTAATGGATTCCAGCCAGAGCGCCGGGCGGCTTATAAAATCCAGGGGTGAAAATCCATAGGTCGACCCTCCTTTCAGGATGGTATACAGGTAATAACCTATGAGTCCCATATCATGATACTGCGGAAGCCAGGATACGGATACCGGCATATGATCGACCACAATATCTCCATTGTGAAGGATATTTTTCTGCGAGACGATCACCCCTTTCGGATGGCTTGTGGATCCCGAAGTATACTGGAGGAAAAGAATATCCGAATTCCCGGGAGAATAATTTCCGGATGGGATATGATGATAATCTTCCGTGATGATCCATTTCAACTGGGAAAGCAGGCCCTGGCTGAATGAAAATTTAGAAATATTCCGCTTCATCAGGTTAAGCTTGATGGACCAGTAATAATCTTTTCCTGTGAGCACCGCAACGGCCTGGCAATCCCTGGCGATATAGGTCATTTTCGACAAGGCACCTTCAAATCCATAGGACGTAGGCGGGTAAACAGGCACGGGGATCAGTCCCAGCCGGGTACAGGCAAAGAAAGCGCAAATCATTTCCAACCCCGGAGGATAGGCCAGCAGTATCCTGTCATTAAAGCTAAAATTATATTCCTGCTGCAGGTTTGCTGCAATGACATGGGTTCTATGTACAAACTCCCCGTAAGAATATTTCTCCAGTTCTTTCCCGTTGACATCAAGGAAGGAAAATAGAAGTTTGTCAGGGTTCTTCCCGGTCCAGTAATCCAGTTTTTCTAAGATTGAATCCATGGGGTTTTAAGCTTTGATTTGATTTCGTTTAAATGATTAAAGGTAAATATTTCTATGCGTTAACTATTCTCCGATATAATTCTTTTTCTTTCATGCCACGTTTCCTGAAACGAAGGAAAATGCCATCCTTCGGCCGCAGGATCAACATGGGTTTGGGCTCTACGGTCCGGGAAGGATCCATTTCAAAATCATAATTTGCCAGGAGGTGGGTCAGGATCACAAGCATTTGCAGGTTGGCATAATTTCCACCGATACATCCCTTAGGGCCTCCCCCGAAAGGGATATGCGCGAAGGAATGCCTGTTTTTAACATTTTCCTTAGTAAACCTTTCCGGGTTGAAAATTTCCGGTTCATCCCAGTAATCACCTGAATGGTGTATCCCGTAAATAAAAGCGATAAGGGTTGTTCCTTTCCTGATCCTGAGTCCGGCAAATTCGTCATCTTCCACTGCCACCCGGTCGACCATCCAGAAAGGCGGATAAAGGCGCAGTGCCTCGTCGATCACCTGGCCGGTATATTCAAATTTGGGAACATCGCTGTATTGAAGTGGTGCGTCTCCCAGAACGCGACTGATCTCATCCCTTATATTTTCCAGGGCATCCGGATGTTCATGAAGCAGGAATAAGATCCACGACAAAGCGGTGGATGTGGTTTCATGGCCTGCCACGATGAGTTGAATGCTTTCGGCAAGGATCTGAGAATCCGTCATCCCCTCCCCTGTATCGGCATAACGTGAGTCCATGAGAATCTGAAGAAGATCATCGTACTTCACCCCTTCATCTTTCCGCTTCTTAATATAATCATGAATGATCCTGTCGGAGCCATACCTGAGACTATCGTGTTTTTTAAGTTCCCCTGAGATACGAAACCAGGAATTGAGATAAGGCTGTACGATCTGCTTGACGAGGAAACCCTGCACCCGGGATATCGTGCTCCCGATGAACTCAAGCTCTTCAGGCTTTAACTGCATCGTAAAAAGCGATTGCATAACCATCCTGAAGGTAATCTCATTCATATACTGGTGAATATTGATGTAACCTCCGTTACTTTGCTCCAGCTTTTCGAGGGAGTCATTCATGATACCGTGCATTCCTTGGGTCATGGCTGCAAGCTGATTCTTATGAAATCCCTGCTGGATGAGCCTCCGCTGGGTCAGCCAGTATTTACCATGTGTTGTAAGCAGTCCTTTCCCGAGAAAATGGACCATTCTCTTCATTTCAATCTCGGATTTCTGATAATTCTCATAATGATCCTTGAGAATATACTGGATCAGGTCTGCATCGGTGGTCACCACTGCTTTCTTCAATCCCCCGAAATGGAAGGAAAAGGTTTTTCCCAGAATTTTATTGTATTCCCAGAAAATATTTACCGGGTTGTTTTTCATCCGACCGGAATCCAGGAATGCTTTAAACCTTGGAACCTGGGGTATGCCTGAAGAATCCCGTATGCTCATATTATTTATAGTGGGTTAACATTCCGGACCTTAAGAGTAACTGATATTTTTATTTTGATATATATTCTTTCTTTCATCTGCATAGCATTATGCGATCATTTGATTTTGACCCAGAATTTTCAGCAAACGAAAATGTTTGACAAGTGCCGCCCACATGGAACGGTTTTCCCTGTATTTAATCCCATATTCCCGGGCTGTGGATTTTACGATCTTTGTCAGCACAGGATAATGAGTGTGGCATACATTGGGACATAAATGATGGATGATATGCTGGTGAAGCCCTCCGAAGAAGAAATTGGCTACCGGGCTATCCACTGCATAATCGGCAGTGGTAGCAAAGATATGAAATACGTAATTCTCGTAATCATCCGCTGACTTCGGGAACTGGGTAGTTTCGATTACGTGAGTGGTCTGAAATACCAGGGTGGTAATAAATCCCATGATATAATGAGTTACAAGGAAGGCAACCAGGATCTGCCAGAATGAAAATCCCAGGAAGATCAGGGGTAATGCGATCATGTACGTAATATAGAAAATCTTGCCTGCAAACAGGATTATATATTCCCTGAAAGCGTGTTTCCTGTTCCTGACATGCTTGTAATCGGACAGGAAGAAAAAATAAAAATCCTTTACGAAAACAAAATCCATGGAAACCGCTCCGTAGAAGAGAAAAGCATACAGGTGCTGGAAACGGTAAATTTTTTTCCAGGGTGCATCCGGCGACAACCTGAACAGACCGTGAGCCAGGATGGCTTCATCTTCCCCATAAATATTCATGCATGCATGATGACCCTGGTGATGTAATATTCTCCACATATAAGAGTTAATGCCGCAAAGGTCCAGGGTATAGCTGAGCAGCTTATTGATGCCGGGTTTCCGGGAAATCGAATGATGATTGGCATCGTGGGCGATATTAAGAAGGATGTATACCTGGCCTAATCCGTGAAATATATATAAAAGCATGAATTGCCAGTACGTCCAGGCAGCCATGTACAGGACTGTGTAGCTGAGTACGAGCCAGAGCAGACCCCCGATGATCTTGCTTACCATGGCACTGTCAGCCCTCTTGGAAGTGTTGGTCGCGGTAAAGAAATGATTTATCCGCTGGTACAAAACCTTGGAAAATTTTGATGGTTCAATCCCCGTTGCCGTTTGAATCATGCTGATAATATTAATGGTTTACGGGGTTTTTAATCCATAAAAGTTCTGGGTTTTGGGTTAAAAAAATGAATGCCGGGGATTTTAAAAAAGGTTTCTTAATTAATATCTTCAGGGGTAATGGAAATACCGGCCCGATTCCACACATCCGGTATCCGGCAATTAAAAGATCTCTTAAAATCCTAACGTATTTTTTCATCATATTCGCCTTCACCGGCGTACCTTTTTCATGTTAAAGTCAACCGTTCAATGATTCCATATTTTACCGATACACCCGTTTTGAGAAGGAAATAAACCGAAAGTTAAATATTAAGCATATAACAAGCAACAAATTATTTTCGATATATTTCACCGTTAAATCCTTCGGCTTTACTATGAATTTAATGAAACAGGGTTATTTTGTGAATATTTGAGGTTTTCCGATTTCTAAAGCTCAAACGAAACATCGATTAAAAGATTGTACCCTGGATGGATTTTCGTTAAGAAGGGTAATAGTTTGGCTTAATGGAGTTTGAAATCAACCGGCATTTTCTTTATCTTAATATTTAAATCATAAAACAGGGTAATATCTGATACTACAATGTATTAGGACCTGCATGGTTTTATATTTTTTCCGGAAGGATTTTATGAATTTGAACTTTGTCAACCGGTTTTCTCTCTGCAATGCACGCACTTAATTTTTTAACATAAATAATACAATCAATAATGAAATATTCATTTCTACTTGCATTTTTACTGGGGATGATGATTCCATTCACCGGCTTTGCTCAAAATGACTGGAGACCAGGGTATGTAATCAGGAACCAGGGTGATACACTCCACGGTTTTATCGATTTCAGGGATACTAAAAGCAATTGCGCTAAATGCTATTTCAGGAAAAACATGTCCGCCGAACCCAACGTATTTACACCGGACGAGTTGCGGGGTTACCGCTTTAACGACGGGCTTTATTTCGTAACCTGGAAAGTTGCGGACATAAATTCCGGCC
Organism: Cyclobacteriaceae bacterium; assembly: GCA_046703645.1. Lineage (GTDB taxonomy): Bacteria > Bacteroidota > Bacteroidia > Cytophagales > Cyclobacteriaceae > DATDPY01. The sequence goes on along the minus strand of JBJKSY010000232.1, from coordinate 2,956 downwards.
AGCCTGTATTCCTTGAGTACCTCCTTAATGGCATGGTCAACCTCTTTCACTACCGAAGCGACAGTGACAAATTCTTTATTGAAAAAGATGCATCCCTCATCCAGCTAAAAGACACAAGAAGTGTAAAAAAAATTGATGGTTTATACTACAGCCAGGATAACAAGGAATATGTGAGGCAGTTGAATTACCTGTTCCAGGATGCATCAATCCAGCCCGAAATCGATAAAAGTTCATTTGAAGCCAAATCGCTTATTCACCTGACCCAGGACTATCATAATAAGGTTTGCAAGGACCGGGAATGCATTATTTATCAGTGGAAGAAAAAGCCTATGCACCTGCAAAAGGTAATCTACGCAGGGTTCCTGCTTGACAAGCTCAGGTTTTATGAAACTGTGACCTCGGGCTTCAGCCTCGGTTACCAGGTCGGTTGCCGGTTTAAACTTGAGAATATTTATCAGTGGAATGAAAAATTGAGTATTTCATTCGATTTTGCCCTGCTTTATTATTCTTCCTTTCACTTAAAAGCCCATAAAAGTTACGATTCCTATATTACCTACCAAGGGACTCCCTATGATCTTCGCCTGAATGCACCCGCTTCCAGTTCCTATGGTTTTGTTTTTTGCAATACCCTGGATGTTAAAACAAAAACTATGGCCCTAAACATTCCTCTCTCCCTGGATTATACATTTTCAAAAGGAGGAACCAGGCCTTATGCCGGGATCGGTCTGGTAAATATGCTTGTAATTACACAGAATAAAGATTTTGTATTCCAGCGTTTCTATGATATATATAAAAAAACATTTCCTGTATATAATTATGGTGTACAGGCCCGCGGTGGAATTTCCTTTGTCCAGAAAAACAATAATGAAATTAGTCTCGAACTGGATCTTGAGTGGACACATAATATCGAGACCGGGCTTACCACAGCCAACAATATTTTTGTGAAATCCGGCATCGGTTATGGATTTTGATAAATTTTTTAACAGGTTCAAAAACCAATTAATATAAAAAAAAATATTATCATCCTTGTCCTTGTTTTAACGAACATTGGCTTCATGGTACTGAATCTGGCCCAAATGTCTATAGCAAAACGTCAGACACAATTGACGAATAAACACCTGATGCAGGTTTCCGCAACCCAGCAGCAGTTAATTCTTATTCATAAGATGCTCGAGTCCAGGGATTCCCTGATCACGGAAATTAAAAAAGACCAGGGTATGAACAAGGATATGAAAAAATGATCGCTCCAGCCATAAGATCCAGGTAAAGGAAAAATATGCCTACATAGGAATTTTCAATTCGGTCTCCCTTCCCTCTGTCGACTTCTTTTCTTTCTTTTAAAGCCGGGCAGCTAAGACCAGAAATTTCCCGTTCATGGAATTCAGCATTCTGAAACCATTTGAACCAAACAAATCATGGTTTTGAATCGCCGTGAAAAGAACTAAAATCCAATCAATAATTGTTATCATATAAATTTGATATTAAAGAATTAATTCCCGGTAGAACTGGCCGGATCAAAGATGAGGTAAGGCATAATGGGCCGGTGACCGGATACCTGCATTGACATCCCATCATAACAATTATAAACATGAACAAAATCTTTTTAAGAACCGGCGGAGCCATCAATCTGCTGTTTGTTATTTTTCATTTTGCCACCCAAAGATCTCTAGGTGATGTATTGACCTCCTTGTCAGCGGACTTAGTGTCTTTACTTTTCACTATGAATATGCAGACCATTTTCATCCTGCTGATTTTTGCTTATTTCGATATATTCCGGTGGCGTGAACTGACCTCGACCCGCCTTGGAAAAAGTATCGCCATAACAATTTCGCTGTTTTGGTTCCTGCGCGGTACCTGGCAGATCATGTATTTCAATCATTCATCTGCCGATCTTCCTTTTTTCGGGCTGTGCCTGATCTTTGGTTTAATACATCTCATCCCTGTAATACGCGGCCGGGCAAAAGCCCGTGATAAAATTTCTTCCAGGGAAGATAGCCGGAATGAATTGACACTCAACCCAAAAATATCTCCAAAAGGATTGCGTTGGGCAAGCTATATGTCTGTTGCCTGGTGTATTGTCTTTGGAGGGCTGCATCTATACTGGGCACTTGGGGGAAACGCAGGTTTCGTTGAATTAAGCATGCCCTCCAGCAAAGTCCTCGCCATGAACCGTGACCCAGGATATATGGGGATCACATGGTTGGTTGTGATCATGAGTGCGTTGGCTGCATTCCTTGCTTTGGCTCCCCTTCAGTCATGGAGCCGACGCATTCCGGGATGGCTCATTCTCACTCCCTTATGGATCGCATGCTGTTTATTCCTTCTTCGCGGCATCGGGACTCCCATCCAGACCGCCCTGGTCATGGGCGGAGGGCTGGTCGTTAAACCTCCGGACCCGTCAATGCAGGAAGCCTGGCATCAATGGGGGTTGCTGGATCTTACGGTTTTCTGTCCCTGGTTCATATTGGGCGGATTGGCATTCGGCATGAGCGCCTGGTTTGCGCAGAGGATATATATCAAACCGGCAGGTAATCTGATTATTGAAAACTCAAATGACCTATCCCGGAAAAATTAAATCGGGACGATGGGATCTCCCTTGTGATCTTACATTCTATGCTGCAGATTGAAAGTTTATATCATAATACATGCAGCCTTTATTGAACTTTTGAATAGGTTATATCGATTTTGGCATTGGGATCCGGGGAATTGTCGGTATAATAAATAACTGAATTGATCATCCCGTTATCGTTTCGCAAATTATTGAATTGAAGATAATTGCCTGTTGAAATATTAATTTTTGCCAATTCTTCTTTTGATAAATAGTCCAGTTGATCCAATTTATCCCAGCCCAGGTAATTTGCGAGTACCAGGAATACATCATTTTCGAAGTTTACATCCGAAAAAGGTCCCGGATTATTTGAATAACTGAAACTGACCCCGTCCAGTGAAATTATAT
>JBJKSY010000231.1:0-4197 GCA_046703645.1 Cyclobacteriaceae bacterium | reverse complement strand
CGTATCCGACCCCTGCTCCGACTGGCAGACCGCTGCCGATATGGGTGATAAAAGGGCACAATTTTCGCTCGACAAATATTGTAAAACAAAAAATCAGTGAGAATTTGATTTCAATCATTTTCCTGTGACCTCAGCCAACCAGGTAAAAACTGAATTCAGAATAACGTAATTCAATTCCTGAGAGACTTCTGCAGCGACTTTAGCAGGTGATTAATTTGATGCCTATTTGAACTTATATCCGCATTCGTGTTCCGTTTCGGCTGACGAGAGGGCTATGGTGTAATTCCCCGAGCTCTGCACCGGAAATCTGGACCGGGGCTTACCACGGCGTATTATCCGCGGCAGGAAAAATTCAAACATAGAGCGGAGTTAAGCGTTTAATAGTTTTAAGGAGATTGAAACGACCGGAACTCCAGAAAATTTGAAAGGACAAACTATTCTTATAAGCGGCGCCACTTCCGGAATTGGAAAAGCGGCAGCCTTTTCTCTTGCGCCTGATGGCTACAGGATCGTATTCATAGCCCGTAATGAGTCCCGGGCCAGATCGACAAGGGAGGAATTAATCGAAAAATCCGGCAACGAGAACATCGAATTTCTGCTTGGGGACCTTTCGGAAGTATCGGGAGTAAAAAATATTGCCGACGAATTCAAGTCCCGATTTGACCGGTTGGACATCCTTGTCAATAATGCCGGCGGCTATTTTCACAGGCGTAAAACCACGTCCGATGGTTATGAATATACTTTTGCCCTGAACCATCTTTCGTATTTTGAGCTCACGCTTCTTCTGATGGACCCCCTAAGAAAATCAGGAAATGCAAGGATAGTCAATGTCGCTTCTGAAGCTGCCCGGACAGGCCATATTAATTTTGATGATTTGATGATGAAAAAGAAATATAGCGGAATACGTGCCTATTGTCAGTCAAAACTGGCGAACCTGATCTTTACTTATGAGCTGGCCCGGCGTCTGAAAGGAACCGGCATAACTGTGAACGCAATTCATCCCGGGGCGGTCAGAACAAATTTTGGAAATGATGTGGAAGGTATTTTCAGGTTTTTATTCCGGTTATACATTCCCTTTATGAGAACTCCGGAAAAAGGTGCTGAAACCATGGTTTACCTTGCCCGGTCTCCGGAAATTGAAGGTGTGACCGGTAAATATTTTCATGATTTGAAGGAGATCAGATCCAGCCGGGAATCCCATGATTCATCAGTCTCGGAACGTCTATGGAAGAAAAGCCTTGAACTGACAAAACTGGGATTGTACGACATAAAATAAATATTTAAAATCCTTATACCTTTGTAGCGGATTAAACAATATGTCAAAGATTATACTTGTTACCGGAGCCAACCGTGGTCTCGGGTTTGAAATTGCCAGCCAGTTATCGCGGATCAGACACCAGGTAATTTTTACTTGCCGCGATGAAAAAAAGGGAATGGAAGCCTTCTCCCGCCTGAAAGGGAATGTGGTATTTCATACACTGGATGTAACCAATCAATCCAGCATAACTGACCTTTTTCAGTTTGTAAGTACCGAATTTCATAAGCTCGATGTGCTTATTAACAATGCCGGTGTATCGGGGAAAACCCAGGATCTTAAAAATGTTACTGTGGAAGAAGTGAAGAGGATCATGGAAACGAATTTTTACGGGCCGATGCGGATGAACAAAACATTCTTGCCCCTGCTTCAGAAAAGCGATGATGCAAGAATAATTAATATGTCAAGCGGCATGGGAGCCCTTGGCAGCCTGACCGGAGGATATGCAGGATACAGGCTTTCAAAAGCAGGTCTTAATGCTCAAACCATCCTTCTTTCCCACGAGCTCCGGCAAACCAGGATTCGGGTATTTTCCATGTGCCCGGGATGGGTGAGGACGGACATGGGTGGTGAATCCGCGCCCAGATCCGTAGAAAAAGGTGCCGAAACTGCCGTCTGGCTTGCTACGGAAAATAACCTGACTACAGGCAAGTTCTACCGGGATAAAAAAATAATTTCCTGGTAGAACCCGAAGAAATATCAGATTACAGGCAGGAAATTTTTTTCTGACGCCTTGAGAGTGATTCCATTCGATTATCCAATAAAACAGGATAATTACTTTACTATGATTTGGATACTTTTTCACTAAACCCAATCGTTCCCAGTGCGTATTTAATTATAGAAAGGAGCATTAAATCGTTAAATTATGTTACAAAAAGGCTTCTTAAAACGGCATCTGGTTTCCAGATCAATCAATTTTGGAAATAAGGGAATCGGCAATCTGGTCATGTACGGCGGGGTGCTTATTATTCTGACTTCATTGTTCATAATGATGTTCAATTTGCCCCGCGCGGATTCCATTATCCATATCTGGTTGCCTTTTATGATCGCAGGGGTGATCCTGGTATTTATCAGTATTCTTTTCAGGCCTCAGGCATACAAATCCAGGCATTAGGCCCGGTTGAAGAGAATAAAAAGGGTTCACTTCTATGTTGAAAACCAAGTTTTGGGATATTTTTTTCAAATTTTACATAATTGATATTCTCATGTTCTGATAATTCTCAATAAATAACGCGAAAAGTAAACCAATCTTCTATAAGTGAATACTCTCAATTGAGATCACAAGCTAATGATCATGTTATGGATAAAAGTGGTACGCAAACTTGTTTAAGTGAACGATTAATCTAATGCGTCACAGGAACTCTAGAGCGTTTCACCACGATTTTCACGGATCACTTTATATTGAGGCGACTACGCCTTTTTGATAATTTTCTTCATTTTTTAAAACAAAACGAATCCTATTAAGAAGTTTCCTGGCTACTTTAACAATTGTTTTATTCTTATCCGATATCCCTGCTCGTTGTTTATAATAAAGATAGAGCGCCGGATCCTTGCGCATGGCCTGCCAGGCGCATTCAATCAAAATTCTTTTCAGGTGATTATTTCCGCGTTTAGTCATTCTTCCCACATAGTTATTTTCACCACTAGCATAGGTATTGGGTGTTATACCGAAGTAGCTGCATAAATGCTTTATAGAAGGGAATCGGTCAATAGGACCTAATTCGGTTAAAATGATCATCGCGGATAACTTACCAATAGAGGGAATGGTCCGCAACTTGGGAATGAGTCGTTGATAGGGTTGTTTAAGACAGAGTAAGTTAATTTGTTGATCTACCAATTTTATTTGTTGATTGATATTTTGTAAGGAATTGAGATAAAATTCCAAGGTCTGTTTTGTAGAGAACTCACTTAAGTTTAATTGTCTTAACCAATGAATAAACCGAACAGGCCAATTTTTCCCTTCATATTCTTTTGGAATCATTATCCCCCAAAATATCAGATAGGATTTAATTCGATTTTTAATACGAGTCCGATCGGTTATCAACCGGCTATGTAACCGAACCAGATCACGATCGGATTGTCTTTGTTGGTCTGGAACCGTGATGGGAATTAAACTCCCACTGCTCAACTCCCTGGCAATTTTTCGGCTATCGCGAAAATCATTTTTTCTTTTCTTTTCAAGATAGGTATAAGGGATATCCGTGGGATGAATAACATGGCATTCTATACCGCTTTGAACCAAGGACCGTTGAAGCCAAAATCCAGAGAACCCGGCTTCATAAGCGCAAACAAATCGTGCTCCGGGATAGTTGTCTTTTAAATTATGAATTAATTCATCAATAATGGGCTGCTGAGAATAAGTTTTAAGCTCGAGTTGATTTGCATAAATACTCACCTTCCAGCTTTTAAGATGTGTATCAATACCCACAAACAACAATTGATTGTTAAAATTTGCTAATTTTAAATTATTCTTCATGGCTTTGGGATTTTAGGTTTATCACTTTTAAAGTACTGTTGTGAAAGCTTATTCCCAAAGCCTTTTTTCAATCATACTAACTTGTTTATTATTTTCAATCCATAAACCCGAATAATATATTGCATTTCAAGGTAGCCGGTTAATTCCCATATAACATTAAGACTTTAAGACAAGTCTTATATTTATTCGATGTTCCATCCTTTGGATGAATGCGGTTAAAAATAATGAAATCTGTCGCCCTCCTGGCCGGGCAGGCCTCGTGAACCCGTTTCAGCCGCATTTAATCCGCACAAGGCCCGGCTAACCCGAAGATGAAAAGAAGGCTGAACCGGTTTCACTGGTTATCAACGCCATAAATGAACTTGTTAAAATTGAAGAATTTCATTCCTACCAGGAAGATTTCAAA
>JBJKSY010000230.1:0-4056 GCA_046703645.1 Cyclobacteriaceae bacterium | reverse complement strand
TTTCATATACGGTTTGTCATCGACTTTCTTCCAGATCTCATAGGTTTCGACCCCGTTTTTCCAGTTTACATAATCGTTCCAGCTTAGGTCGATGGAATTATTTATATCTGTAGTTCTTAAAAGTATGATGTTCTGAACCTGTGCGTCCACAGCATCGGGACAGTCGGTATTGGTAACCAATTTATAGGAATATGCAAAGGCACCGGTGGCAACAGCGGTATCCCTGTAAATTGCTTCCGGGTAATATAAGCTATCGGTCACAGACCAGGAATTCTGATAATTTCTTCTTTGCAGGATATACGGTTTTTTATAATAGCTTTCTCCCGGGAACCAATGAATAAACAGGGTGTCATTTCTGAATCCTTCGTGAGTTACATTCACCATTTCCAGATTGGGATTATTTACCGTAAGGGTAATGCTGTCCCCTGCCCTGGCAGTACAAATCCCCGTCGTATCAAGGGTAATCGCAGAAATTTCATAAATGCCGGAGCAATTATATTTTGTCTGTGGCTGCAAACCCAGGTTAGCCGAGTCTAGGATAGTACCGTTCCCAAGATTCCAGTTCACAATACTGAACAGGGTATCGGTCTGAATCCTGAATTGAACGGGTTCCCCTATGCCATAGGAATCCTTGTTTGCCAGGATACTGAGGTTTTCAACCGGCTTTCGCTGGATATAAACATCAAGGGTGTCCGACGCTCCCGCACAGATGGTATCCGTCCTGCTCTGCTGGTAAAACCATAATTTTCCATATCCATAAGAATCCCAGTTCACCTTTACCCTGTTCAGGCTGTCCTGCCCTGAAAAAGTCCCTAAAACTGAATTCCATAAATAATAAGTTCCCGGAACATCGTAGGCTGAATAAAAATTATTTTCCAATTGATCTGAACATAACGTGTCAGGACCTAAGGGGTTCTCCGGCTCGAGTTGATTCATTACTTTAATTGTCTTCGAAACCGGTGAACCTTTGCATCCTCTGTTATTGGTAACTGTCAGGTCTAAATGAGCCGCCGGATTGGAATTCCCCCAATCCACGCGAATCGTATCAGACTTGTTATCCGAAGAAATGATCCCTCCCGTTGATTTCCAGTCGAATGAATACGAAAAGTTTTGCCGGGCCCAGTAAAGAACGCCGGATGTATTCGGACAGACGGACCTGGGGCCTATAATATCAGTTCCGGGATTCAATACCCTGATCACTTTTGCCGTTTGCTCCTGGGTACCTACACAGCCCTGATCTTTCGAGCTCCCGTTCAGAGAGAGAACATATTTTCCCGGATTATTATATTGATGGATAACCGAATCGGAAGTAAATGTCGTTAATTGCGTACCATCCCCGAAATTCCATTGGTAGCGGTTAAATTCAGCAGAGGTTTTAACTGAAAAATAAAAGGGAATACCATGGCAAACACTATCCGCAGGAAGCTGCAGCCCATCCATCCCGTGCAGGCTTATCTGCATGTTGATATTCCCCAGGCCGGCGCCGGTGGCATACCCGAAAGATTCATTACTCCCGTATCCGTATACATAGGCGATGATACCCTCCTTTGATTGCAAAGTATGATTTCCCTGTGAGATCAGCATCCTTGTAAAGGAATAAGCGGTATCGTCCGGAACCTTGAAAAAATTCCAGGGTATAGGAATATTATCGAGCATTACTGATTCAACGTCAGAAGTCCTGGCAATGACAGTCAAATCATAATTCACAATTGTAGCAATTTCCGGCGCATAGAATGTTATATGCTGAAGAACCTGCTGATTCGGGTTCAGCATGATAAGGAAAGGATCTCCCTTTGAGTTATCACAGGCCTGGCTTCTGCTGAATTGTCCGACAGATACCGGCCTGTCGGCGGTGATCTCATTGATGCCATCAATCAACAGGCTGTAATATTCCCCGGAATTGAAGTAATTACGGTCTCCGTTATAAATATTCTGACCGTCGATTTTAACATGAGTGCTGTCATAGGCAGCGAGAATTTTAATATAATCCCCGCCGCTCCGGCTCAGGAAGCTTACCGAAGTATAGTCAGTCCCCCATGTGTGGACAGGATACATCTGGCTGTAAAGGTGATCGTGACCGTCAGGGTTGTCGCAATGACCTACCTTGGTGTATTTATTTCCTGCAAACACTGCAAACCTCTTGCATTCATTATCATTATTCCTTACTGCGCTTATCCTTGTGCCGGTAAGCTCGGCGGCAGCCTGTACCTGGTAACTCTGTCCTTTGTTCAGGGTGATGGTAAAGGGCAGACCGGCCGGATTCTGTCCATTTGTAAAAACAGAAGGTACGATTTTGATTTCAGTATTGTCTTCAACGGCAACGATGACAAATTCCGAATCGGAATGGGCATTATTATCCCGGTTATCATCTTCCCAATGTGACATCACGAAATAATCGTTTCCTAAGGTATATGTCGGCAACACGACGGTCATATCGGCGCTGTATTGCCTTTTATTCATTGCATATACACTTACATCCTTATCCGTATGAATATGCAGGCCTTTATTCTCAACGATATCCGTACCTTCCATCATTGCCTGGTCTGTGGGAATTGTAATCTCCATGGAAACATCCGGATAAGCAGTAAATTTCAAGGGCGAAAAAGTACCTTTCGATCCCGGCATGTCGATCGTTCCCTGCGTGGTATCCCGGGCACTTATATAAATTTGTAAAATAACAGGATTATTGGGATCCTGAAGCCAGTTTTCCATGAAACCGACCCAAAAATCATCGCCTTCAGTCGAAAGGTTCTGAGCTTTTAAAAAATTTTGCGATAAAAAAAACAATAGCAATGAGATTAAAAAATATTTCATTACCACATTCTGAAGATTACGTTAAATTTAAATGATCGTTGTGGTTAAATATCCATCACAAATATAGCGCCCAACCGACCAGTACAGATTATAAAATTAGTTTTAATTAAATGTATCCTGAATGAAAAAAACATTAGCCGTCGATATGGATGAAGTGCTCGCAGGTTATACAAAGAAAGTTCTGGAGACTCTTCAACATGAGACAGGAATTCAAATTGAACTGAAAACCGTAGAAGGTAATTTTCTAAGTAAGTCATTGGATCCTCAACTGGTGGAAATAGTAAGCAGTTATCCCTATCGGAAAGGCTTTTTCCGGGATCTTGAAGTAATTCCCGGCAGTCAGCATGCCCTTGAATCATTATCGGATGATTACGATATCCTGATCGTTTCCGCCTGTATGCAGCATCCTAATTCCCTTAATGATAAGCTATCATGGCTGAATGAATATTTTCCTTTTATCCCTTTCCAGAAGATCATTTTTTGCGGTGAGAAAAAATTTATCAGTGCCGATTATATGATCGATGATCATCCAAGACACCTGGAAACCTTCAAGGGTATTCCTTTGCTTTTTACTGCATTTCATAACATCAATGAGTCACGGTTCCGCCGTTTTGAAGATTGGCACGGTCTTGAAAAGTTCCTGTTGAATCAGGGTCATTAATAGCCGGGGGAATTCAATAAATACCCTGTAAGCGATGTCAATCAAACTTAATTCCTGACATGTAAAATGATTAGCCGGAAGTTGCCGGCAGTCAGATTTCACATTAATTTCTCCAAAATTGGGAAATCATATATTTTTATTACTTTAGGAGGCTGTATTTATTCTAAAACTAAAATATGACCAATAATAACCACCGCAATATCCTTGTAATTTTCGGAGCATCAGGAGACCTGACAGCCAGAAAACTGATTCCCGCAGTTTATAACCTGTATAAAACCAACCTGTTGCCGGAAAATTTCTGTATCCTGGGTGTCGGGAGATCAGAGTATACAGATGAATCTTATGTTAAAAAAGTCATTCTTGAAAACAGCCATTTAAAAGCCGATCAAAATTCCGTCTCCGAATTTTCCAGGAAAATACATTATATATCTCTGGAAACCACCGATCCCTCTGCTTATTCCAGCCTTAAATCAAAACTTGAACATCTGGATAAAAAAGCAAATACGGGAGGCTATTATTTATTTTACCTTTCCACCCCTCCCCGCATGTACGAGTTCATCTGCAGGGGACTTTCCAGCGTG
>JBJKSY010000229.1:0-2456 GCA_046703645.1 Cyclobacteriaceae bacterium | reverse complement strand
AAACACTTTTCCTGGCGGGGTCCATCAGCAAATCCCTCAATGCCGTGGGTGTACTGAAGCTGGCACAGGAAAGCAGGATCGATCTGTACACGGATATAAATAATTACCTGAGGTCATGGAAATTCCCTTATGACTCGGTTTCAGGAGGCAAAAAAATCACGATAGCGGAGCTGCTCAGCCACACGGCAGGTTTATCCGTGCATGGTTTCGAGGGATACCCAAATAATGCAAGACTTCCAACCCTGGAGGAAATACTGGATGGAAAACCCCCGGCAAATTCTGCTCCGGTCCGCTCTTTGTTCGAACCGGGTTTACGTTTCCTGTATTCCGGAGGCGGAGTTTCCATATCTCAATTGATCGTTGAAGATGTCACTCACCAACCCTATGATGTGTTTATGAAAAATGAGGTGTTGCGGCCCCTGGATATGAATATGAGCTTTTACACCCAGCCTCCCCCGAAAGAAGATCTTAAATACCTGGCAACAGGCTATCGTGCTAATGGAGAACAAGTGGATACCAAGTATCATTTGTACCCGGAAATGGCTGCAGCAGGCTTATGGACAAACCCGACGGATCTAGCCAAATATATTATCTGGACCCAACTTTCAATGAAGGGCAAATCAGGTAAGGTACTATCACAAAAAATGAACATCACACTGTTAACGCCCAATAAAAACGATAACTCTGCGCTCGGTGTTTTCATTGAAAAACATGCAGGTGAAAAATACTTCGGGCATGGTGGCGCAGACGAGGGTTTCACCGCAACCTATAAAGGAAGTTTTGATAATGGGAATGGTGTTGTGGTTATGGTGAATTCGGATAACAGTGCCATTTTAAATGAAGTGGTAGCCAGTGTTGCCACAGTATATGGCTGGAAAGATTTTTACAAACCTCTACAATTAACTATATTATCATTGCCGGCTTCGCTATTGAAGAAATATTGCGGGGAATATCTTCTTGGCAAGGATACGCTTAAAATAAGTCTTGGAGAAAATGGCCTGTACCTGCAACAAAATAATTCTATGTTATCCCCATTGTATTTTTCTTCGGAGAATGAATTTATCTTAAGGGAAATTAACATACAGTTTAAATTTGAATCCGATGACATGGGGAATGTGAAAGATATATATTTTAAAGAAGGAGGACAGGACGTCAGGGCAAAAAGACTTTAATTAATCGATCCCGAATACCAATTAAAATTCCTCGACATACTTCTGTGGTTAATTTAGTTTACCGGAAATCAGTTAAATATCAATTCCAATCATTTGATGGGCATCAATCAGGAATTACCTTGAGGTTCCTGAACCATACATCCGCTCCTCCATTGGCCCACAATCCAATCCAGCCCCGTTTTACGGAATCCAGTTTATTCACTACGAGGGAAGCTGTATCGGATTTATTTATAAATACACTGACTTTGGGATATTGTACTATAATTGACGCATGAAACCAGTCATTGGGACCGGGGACGGGGTTTACGGTATTCTCATATACGCCGGGATGCATTTCCCTGAGATTATCCCAATCCCATGAAGGCGGGGCAACATACTGAACCGAGTGATTGGCCCTGACGGGATCCCTGAAATTAAATGGCCGGAAATAGATCATATCGAAAGTCTTTTCATTCACACCGTGAAATATAACCCCGACAAAGCAGTTGCCGGGATCATCCACCCCCTTTATATCCAGTTCAATTCTCCCGTTCCCGAAAGTCAGGTTGTTAACCCTGGCAAAGCCCTCCTGCCATTGTTTGACGTTTTCCATAAGTACTTCACTATTTTTATAGGAGACTTTCCGGCCGGTGACGGTCCAGTAAGTTGAGTCATTTATCTTTGAAAGATCGGGAGACAGATGACCCGGGTTTCCGCAAGAGTAGATGCAAAATAAAACAGGGACAAATAAAATCCGGGTTAATGAAAATTTACTTCTCATAATTTCAGTTAATAAATTTTTTCATGCTTTCCCATACGGCGGGAAAATTACAATAAAGTATTACATGCCCGCAACCGGGAATTATTGCTAATTGATGAAAAGCAATATCGTGATAACATGCCATTAAAGATTCAAGTGTATTATATTGATCGAGTTCACCGTTCATTAAAAGCACCGGGCAATTAATCTTTTCAAAAGTTTCGGAACTCATGTGTTCATCCTTATACATTTTATTGATCATCGTAAGGCTTTCATCCCACCGGTCGGGTTCGGGCATAAGTTTCAACATATTCTCAAAATACTCCTTGCTGGGTGATGAAAGTAAAGAGCGTGAAGAATATTCCACCTCTTCCGTTTTAAACTTAGCAGATTGATCGCCGACCCCCATGGCAACAATTTTTTTTATAACTTCCGGGTATAAAGCAGCAAGTTTTAAGGCGGTAAAACCACCGTCACTAAACCCAATTACAATCACCGAATTTAAATTCAAATGTTTTATCAGGTTGTAGGCATCCCTGGCCCGT
>JBJKSY010000228.1:0-11369 GCA_046703645.1 Cyclobacteriaceae bacterium | reverse complement strand
AGGTTCATGAGGTAAATAATTCCCCAGATGGAAAAAGTAAAACCTGCCGGTGTGAAAAGAGTAGGATAAAGCGCCGATACTCCGCCCGCGGAAATGCCGTTGATCCTGCCGGTGCCTGACAGGAAATTCACGTAAACCATCAAAACAAAAATGACAGGCAGCATGAACAGAAAAGTCTTTTTAGTCATTTTATCAGTGGATTTTGTCATTACTCAGGGAATAGGGTCTGTCATCCGGTTTTACTCCCCATGATTTATCGGGAATGGAATCCATGGAAAGTGTCAAGGTCCCGCCGCCGGTAAGATCCTTTTGTGACAGCCAGGTCCTGTCAAAGGCATTGCCATTCAACCTGGCCGACCGGATGTAACGGTTATTATCGGAATTATTTTCGGCCAGGATAGTAAACGCTTTCCCGTTCTCAGGATGAATGGTAATTTTACCGAATTCGGGGCTTCCCAAAACGTACTGTGGCACGCCCGGGCACACCGGGTAAAATCCCATGGCGCTGAAGACATACCAGGCGGAAGTCTGCCCTGTATCCTCATCGCCGCAATATCCCGCAGGGCCGGGATTGTACAGCCTGTTCATGACTTCCCTTACGTGATATTGAGCTTTCCATGGCTCACCCGCATAATCGTACAGGTAGATCATATGCTGGATCGGCTCATTTCCATGTGCATACTGGCCCATATCTCCCTTTACCATTTCCGAAAACTCGTGAATGACTATGGAGTAGGTTCCCTTGTCGATCACCGGCGGCAATTTAAATACCGAATCCAGCATCTGAGTGAATTGAGCATCTCCGCCCATAAGATTGATAAGGCCCTGCGGATCCTGAAATACCGACCAGGTATAATGCCAGGCATTACCCTCGGTGAACGGGCCACCCCATGCCAGTGGACTGAATTCATGCAGAAAAGAGCCGTCAAGCTTCCTGCCCTGCATCAGCTTTCTCGACGGGTCATAAACATTCCTGTAATTGAATGCTTTCCGGTAATAAATGCTGTCTTCCTTTTTCTTACCAAGCAACAGCGCCATTTGCCGGATACAAAAATCATCATAAGCATATTCCAGGGTCTTTGCGGTGGATTCCCTGATCTGGGGATAGGGACAATATCCCAACCGGTTATAGAATTCCAGGCCGTCCCTGCCGGGAGCATATGCCGGCGGTTTTTGAGTAGCATCCTTTATCACTCCCTCAAAGGCTTTAAGGGAATCAAAGCCGCCAATACCCTTAACCATGGCATCGGCGAGCAGGGAAGCGCTATGGGTCCCGATCATGACTTTGCGGTAACCCGGGCTTGGCCAGATCGGCAGCCAGCCTCCCTCATCATAGGCGTTGACAAGCCATTTCATCATTTTTGAATCCTCCTCGGGATATACCAGCGTCAGCAAGGGGAATACAGCCCTGAAAGTATCCCAGAATCCATCATCGGCATACATGAGTCCCGGATGAATCTTCCCGTCATACGGGCTGTAATGGATCATATCACCTGCTGAATCGTATTCATAAAATTTCCGTGGAAATAATAAAGCACGATAAAGGCATGTATAGAATATTTCCTTTTTTGAATCCGGTCCCTCTTCCACCCTGATCCGGTCCAAATGATCTTCCCAGGATCTTTTACCCTCATCCCTGATATCTTCGAAAGTTTTATTTCCGATTTCTCCGGCCAGGTTTCTTTCCGCCTGACGGGTGCTGATAAAGGAAGATCCAATTCGTATTTCAACCAGTTCATTGGCCGAGGTTTGGTATTTAAAATACGCTCCTACATGATTTCCGGACCGACTCGTTTCACTGGTATAAACACCCTTGTCATCCCAGCAACCGAAAGAATCCGGTTTCACGGACAGGGTTCCGGAAAAATATTGTTTGAATCCATCAGGGACGCCCCCGCTGTTGTTCATGGAATAACCGTAAAAACAGCGCGAGGCAGGATCATAGTGAACGGATGATCCTTTATCGAAAGCATCGAAGATAATATTTGCCTCCTTTGATTCCGGGAACCTGAAACGAAGTATAGCTGCCCTCTCGCTCACGGTGACCTCTGCCGTTACATGATAATCTGACAGGTTCACACTGTAATAATAGGGTGTAGATGTTTCCTGGTCATGGGAAAAGAAGGAAGCCCGTTCCTTTCCTCCCGTCTTCAGGGGCCCGGTGGTCGCCATAAAGGAAAAAGCGCCGTAATCTCCCATCCACGGGCTGGGCTGGTGCGTATGACGGATCCCCTGTATACTGTCATGGTCATACTGGTAAATCCATCCGTTTCCCATATCGCCTGTCTGGGGTGTCCAGCATTCCGTTCCCCATGGCCTTTCAACAGCAGGATACACATTCCCATGTGAAAATTTAAAACTGGATTCGGTACCCATCAGCGGGTTAACGAAATTTACGAGCGTTGTGCTGTCCGCCGTTCCCTGGCTGATGGGTTTCCCGGAACAATTGAAAAGCAAAATGCCGGCCGTGAAAAGAAACAGGGATATCCCGATCAATGTCTTCATGATATAAATTATAAAAACAGATGAATTTATTTCCTGTTCAAATTGAAAATTCGGGCGGCGGAATTGTTAATCCCGGCGATGACCAGAATGGAACCGTGATAATTTATCCTGGCGAGTTTATTTGTTTCCCCGTGAACGAACCAGCCGCTTTCCACGGGCCATTCCGCTTTGAAATCATCGTGGCCTTCACCTTTGAGGAACCACCCGTAACTGGCATCAAAACGGCCAACAGATGGTCGCACATCGTACATATTTCCTGCCATGAGCAGATCGTTTATGCCGTCCCCGTCAAAATCACCCACCAGGATATCCTTTACCGGTGAGAATTGTGCTTCTACCGGAAAGGGTTTGAAAGTAAAGACTCCATTCCCCTGGTTTATGAATATACCGCTTTGGAAAATATATACCGACTTTTTTTCGGATTTATCCAGTTTTTCCTTCGGGAAAATTTCATCCACCGTTTTACCGGCGATTGAAGCGTAAGTCGGAAATTTTTTCCGGAGTGAGCTGAATTGCCGGTCGAGCTGGTCGACGGTAGCAATTGGATATTCCTTTCCGTCCCAGCGCCAGGTAATTACAGGATCCAGGGATCCGTTATTATCAAAGTCAGTGACGTACAGCTCAGCCGGATTTGCACTATCCGCCTTAATCCCGGCATTGAGGCCCAGGTTTCCGCAGACAAGATCCATATCGCCATCCCCGTCCACATCGTCTGCCTTCAGGCTGAACCACCATCCTCCCGTTTTTGCCAGGCCATCGTGGTCATCAAGGGTAAGGGTTTTGCCGTCATGGTTAAGGAAAATCGACACCGGCATCCACTCCCCTGTTACGACCAGGTCCGGAAATTTATCCCCGTCGATATTTGTCCAGCAGGCATCTGTCACCATACCGGCTGTTGACAGGAATTTGTTCATTTTATCCGTTACGTCTTTAAATTTTCCATGGCCGTCATTTTCCAGCAGATAGGAATGCGGGGAAGCGCCATAAGATCCTGGAACCGATCTTGAACCAACAAAAAGGTCCATGTCGCCATCCCTGTCAAAATCAGCCGGCCTGACACATGACCCGTTATGATAAAATACCGGAAGGGCATCCCGTTTCCATGTGAAGTTACCATGCCCGTCATTTATATAGAGACGGTCCTGCATAAGCGGATCATTCCCTGAAGATTCGTTTCCCCCGCTGACGACGTAAAGATCCAGGTCGCCGTCATTATCGGCGTCAAAGAACACGGCATCCACATCTTCATAGTTCGCAGTTTCCTGAAAGAGGCTTTCATTCGATTTCCTGAACCCGTTTTTATCCTGGATCAGCAGGACCGATTGCTGGCCCCTGGCGTTTCCGAAAAACACATCCTCCCTGTGATCGCCGTTGACATCCCCCACGGCAATACATGGTCCTTCCTGCGAGAGGCTGTGAGGTATCAGCATTTCCCTCGTCAGGTCGGAAAAATTATTTTCCGTATGTGTGAATTGCAGGCCCGGAATGGGAGGAGCCTGTGTGAATAAGGTCACTGATCGGGTCGTATCCTGATGCCGGGTTACAGGGGCCGAGGAATTTTTATAATCCAGGAATATTTTCCTGTCCGCCTGAATACCGGTGAGTTTTTCCGTATTGCCGCCTGACCATCGCACGATCGCCGAATCGATAAGCGTAGCCTGGCCCAGCCCGAAATGGAGCTCCGGGGCAACGGACGATTCAAAACCCCTGGTCGTGTAATTTTCTTCCATCTGCATTTTACCCCCGGTATATAACGTGACCCGTGCACCGATCCCATCCCTGTTCTCGTCCGGTCCGTGAAATGCAAATTCGATATAATGATTTTTTGAAAATAGCCGGCTGTTATTCCTGTACAGGAATGCCTTGCCGTTAATATTGTTTACTACAAGATCCAGGTCCCCGTCATTGTCCAGGTCAACATAACAAGCTCCGTTCGAATAGGATTTTTCATTCATGCCCCAGGCCGGCGCTTCATTGGTAAATGTAAGATCCCCGTTATTCCTGAACGCATAATTCACCTGGGGTGACAGCGGCATTTTTTCATAAAGCATGTTGTCGGGGTTTCTCATGTCATTCAGAGCGATCCCCTTTGAATTCTTCTGAGTAAGCGCGTTGATGTAATCCAGGTCATTGGCCCTTCTGTATATGCCGTTGGTAATGTAAAGGTCTTTATATCCGTCATTGTCAAGATCACAGAACAGGGGGCTCCAACTCCAGTCGGTTGAATAAATTCCTGCCAGCCGGCCGATTTCCGCAAAATGATTATCCCCGAGATTGAGTTGCAGCATATTCCGTACATACTGGTAATAATATCCATTGTTCAGTTTCAGCAGGTACAGTTCCATGTCATCATCGCCACCCGATCTTTTCCGGATAGACTCCGTATCCGGCAGCATGTCGAGTGTGCATATATCGAGCAATCCGTCGTTGTTGATATCGGCCATATCATTTCCCATGGAAGAACGGCTTGTATGTTCGATCATCCGGGGTAACTGGTTATAGAAAGTGCCGTCACGGTTATTGATATAGAGGTAATCATCCTCGTGAAAATCGTTGTCGATATATATATCCGGGTAACCGTCATTATTTACATCCCCGATGCTGACCCCCAGCCCGTAACCGATCTGGCTGCTGTAAATTCCAATTCGGCGGGTTACATCGAGGAAATAAGTTTTACCGTTTCTCTGAACATTCCGGAACAGGCGGTCCCCGGCATAGGGATCAAAATCCATGCGCAGGGAAACAGGCCCATAGGTCCGTGACGAATGCACCGAATGATTCAACAGGTACATATCTAGGTCCCCGTCCTGGTCATAATCGAAGAAGGCTGCCTGGGTTGAAAAACCGGAAAAATCAAGACCGTACTGATGCGATTCTTCGGTAAAGGTCAGGTTCCCGTTATTTATGAAAAGCAGGTTATGGCCTTTCAGGTTTTTATAATGCCCAACGACGCAAACATAGATATCCAGCAAACCGTCCCCGTTCACATCAGCCATGGTCACACCGGTCGACCAGTTCCCTTTGCCGGAAACGCCTGCTTTCTGAGTGATATCCTGGAAACGGAAATTGCCTTTGTTCAGGTAGAGATGATTGCCGAACTCATTTGAGGTAAAATACAGGTCGGGCAGGCCGTCATTATTAATGTCGCCGGCTGCAACTCCTCCCCCATTATTGAAATAGAGGTATTCTATCATATTCATCTTATCCGTCTCCTTCAATTCATTTTTGAAATTGACATGGGTATAGGATGAAGGCATTTTGGTAAACATTGTATCCGGCGCAGGTTGCCTGCACGATTCCAATGCAGATAACAATATGATAATGCAGAGGATAAACGAAGGCCTTAAATGTTTGTATTTCAAAGTCAATTTTCCCATCAAAGATTGATGCTTTATTTTCATCCCGATTCTACAAGATTCATAACCACTAAAACCGGCATGAAGATATTCAAAATTTCCCTGATTTATTTTCTAAAAATTCATTAGTTCCCTGATAACATCCGTATATTAGAACATTTTAACTGAAAATGAATTCCCGATGCTGGCATTTCGCAGGATTATCTGGGTTGTGGTATTAGTAATATCCTGTTATACAGCAACATATGCACAAAATCCGGACACGGTAAAAACCATTTCCGGAAATTATATTCATCAAAAAATCCCGGATATCCTTCAGGATATCGGGTCGAGGTATGGCTTTCGTTTTTTCTTCAGGAAAGACTGGCTCGGGAGCTCTGCCGTAACTTTAAATGCTGATAATTTACCGGTCACTATTTTCCTAGACTCCCTTCTCCATCCTGCAGGATTGACCTACGTTTTTTATTATCCCTCGGTGATCATTATTGCCAGGTCCGAGGACCTTGCCAGGGAATTCACCCAGAACTACTTTATCGAAAAACGGCGCCAGCAGGATTTCCTCCAGTCCGATAAAATGTCGGAGGCCACCGATCATATTGTTCTTGGGGATTCTTCACAGATCGGAAAGGCGCGCGAGGGGCTCCTCAAGGGCCAGGTATTTGACAGTTCCAACGGGGAGCCCCTGCCCGGTGTAAACATCAATATCGAATCAATCAACAAGATCATCACCACCGGGCCAGATGGAAAATTCTCAGTGCAGCTTCCCACGGGTTCGCATTTTATTTCTGTCAGTTATGTCGGATATGATACAAAAAAATTCGACCTGGCATTATTGGGAAATGCAACCTGGAATATCGAGATCTTCCCGCACGCGATCCAGTTAAACGAAGTGAAAATCACAGGCACCCAGGAACAATCCATGGTTCATTCCAATGTTGCCGGAATTACAACCCTGACCCCTAAAGATATCAAATCGCTTACCATGTTCCTGGGAGAAGCCGATGTGATCAAGTCGATTCTTACTGTTCCAGGCGTAAGCACCACAGGTGAAGGAACGGAAGGCTTTCATGTAAGGGGCGGAAATATTGACCAGAATCTTATTCTGCAGGACAATGCAATTTTGTTCAACTCCTCCCATGCACTGGGATTTTTTTCCGTATTCAATCCTGACCTGGTAAAAAATGTCACATTATATAAAGGTCATATTCCCGCTCAATACGGAGGAAGGATATCATCGGTTCTCGATGTCAATCTCAAGGGATTCAATGACGACAAAACCCAGATCAACGGGGGCATTGGACTTGTTACCGGAAGAATGTCGGCCGACATACCGATGTTTAATCATCATACGACACTGATCGCCGGCGGCCGTCTTACCTATTCCGACTGGATACTCCGGCAGGCGGAAAACCCTGATGTTCATAACAGCCAGGCATCGTTTTACGATTATAACTTCAAACTGATACAGAAACTTCCGCACAACGGCTACCTGTCGGCATCAGCCTACCAGAGCTACGATCACCTGCAATTTACCGATCAATTCGGGTTCAAATGGAAAAATATCACTTATGGAATTTCCTGGGAGCAGTTATTCAAGGGAGATTATTTCAATAAGCTCAGCTATATCTATGGCGGCCAGGATAATCAATACATAAAGCCGACCAATGTGGACGCCTATACTTTATCCAATGGCCTGAACTATCATAAGGTTAAGGATGAATTATCGATCTCTTCCCTTCACAACCATGAGCTGGTTACCGGGATTGAAGGGATCCTTTATCTTGCCTCCCCGGATGTTATGGAACCCTACCGGGAAAGTTCTTATGTGATCCCTGAATCCATAAGAAGAGAGAACGGGCTGGAAACTGCAGTATTTGTGAATGATGATTATACCATTAGTCATTTATTTTCCATTTCGGCCGGACTGCGTTATAATTACTTCGTAAGCCTTGGACCATCAACGGTTTATCAATACAGGCCGGGTGAACCTTATTCAATTTCCTCGGGTATCGATTCGGTCATTTACGGCTCAGGGCAGAAAATAATAACCTATGGAAGGCTGGCTCCCAGGTTTTCCTTTAAGTACAGTCCTACCTCAGTCAGTTCAATAAAGGCAAGCTACGACCGGATGAACCAGTTTGTTCACCTTATCTCCAACACCATAGCCCCGGTACCAGTCGATCTCTGGCAGGTGAGCACGCGATACCTTTTACCGGAATACGCAGATAATTATTCAGCAGGATATTTCAGGAACCTGGCCGGGGACCGATGGGAAACGAGTGTCGATCTTTTCTACAGGGCATCATCGAATATTCCCTTATATAAGGATTTTGCAGATCTGAAGCTCAATCCCCACCTCGAAACCGAAATTATAAATGCCAAAGGAAGATCCTACGGCGCGGAATTTTATATACGTAAAGTTACAGGGAATCCCTCCGGCTGGATTTCTTATACGTATTCCAGGTCAATGGTCCGGTCGGGAACTCAATTTCCGGAGACAACCGTCAATAATGGCGACTGGTTCCCGGCATACTTTGATAAACCCCACCAGGTCAATTTCGTTTTTGATCTGCAGGTCACTAGAGGAAGCAACCTTTCACTGAATTATTCCTTTAGCTCCGGCAGACCCATAACCGCTCCAACCGCCAACTATTTTTATGACAGTTATATCATTCCCTATTACCCAGGCAGGAATAATTTCAGGATCCCCAATTACAGCCGGCTTGACATGGCATACACCATCCGGAGAAATGTAGTAAGAAATCACAGGTATAATGACAGCGTGACTTTTTCAGTTTATAATCTTTTATCCAGGGTCAATGCCTTTTCCGTATTTTTCATGAGAACAGGAACCGGAATTGCCGATGCATATAAATTATCGGTCCTGGGAAGAGCGTTCCCTTCAGTTACTTATAATTTTAATTACTGATGATTCGGGTTAGCCGGAAAATATTGACCTTCCGCAAGGCGTTTTTCAAGCTCCTGCTCACCTTATTTATTTTTACATTATTCAGTTGCGTGGAATCATTTAACTATAAGCCTGCCCATAGTGAAGGTTCTTACCTGGTAGTAAGCGGCGGGATCAATGACCTTCCCGAGAAACAAGCCTTCTACTTATCAAGGACTACAGTTTATGGAACACGCTATGTTGAATACATACAGGGAGCAACTGCTCAAATCCTTGAATACGGCAACGTAGTCGATCAATGCAAGGGGCTCAATTATGGGGGGTACCAGATTGACGGCGACAAGATCCAGCCTAAACCCGGCAGAAGTTACAGCGTGCGAATTCAGTTACCCGACGGAAATCAGTATGAATCCACTCCTGAGATCATGCCTTACCCTGTGGTGCCTGACAGCGCCAATATGGACGTCAAACTTGATCTGGTCCGCAATGACCAGGGCGCGTATGTGAGCCAATATAATATTCATATAAAGATAACGACCTCATTAACTGCAAACGGCCATCCTGCCTTTCTGCGATGGAACGTTCCAGAAGCATATTCATTTACTGAATTAAGCACCGGCTCTCTGTCCTATCCCAAGACCTGTTATATTCAGGAGCCTATCACCGACCAGATAATCCGGATCTTCAGCGGCGGGGACCTGTCAGGGGGAAAGCTCGTTGACTATCAGGTCTTTTCCAGATCCCCCTCTTATTTGGAATTCTTTTATATCCATTACTTTATTGTTCAGCAGTATAGTATTACACGATCTGCTTATAATTACTGGAACCGGCTGAAGACTGTGGCTAATCCTTCCGGTAGTTTTATTGATACACCGCCTGCGGCAGTAATTGGAAACATCTATAATGTAAAGGATAAAAATGAACCGGTGCTGGGTTATTTCGAGGTTTCTTCACTTTCCATTAAAAGGATAAAGGCCACACATGCAGATCTTCTTCCCACTACGGTCTTTAATCCCTGTCAAATAATTTATCCGACACCCGATTATTGTTATAATTGCCTTCTTCTTCCGCACAGCTCGGTCGACCGGCCGGCTTATTGGTAAAAGATATGAAATCAGTAAAATATAAAATATTAAATCAATACATTCCAATCCTGCTTATCACAGGCATACTGGGTGGTTTACCGGGTTGTATTGAAAATTTCAATTACGAACAGAAGGATACCAGTGACTCATATCTGGTGGTTGACGGTGGCCTTACGAATTTGCCGGTAAAGCAGGTGCTGAAACTTTCAAGGTCGAGTGTATATGGCAGCATTGCCCCCAACCCTGAAGGAGGGGATTCAGTCTGGATTTTGGAAGATGGAAAAGCAGTAGACTATTGCAGGGAAATATCTCCCGGGTTTTACCAGATCGACGGTGACCTTATCGATCCCCAACCCGGTAAAAGCTATAGTATTAAGATAAAATCTTTTGATGGCCGCCGGCAGTATGAATCTTCCCCGGAAGTAATGCCCGGTCCCGTTTCACCCGACAGTGCGAATTTTGAATTAAAAGAGGAAAAAGTTCTAAATGATCTTGGATATTATATGAGTTCATGGGTTATAAATATTAACGTTACCACTCCGGTGCGAGGGGTTAACAACAGTTCCGCATACTTCCGTTGGAGCGTTCCTGAAATGTATGATTTCATAGAATTATATACAGGGCCGTTGTCGCATCCCCATACATGCTATATCAATGACAGCCTTACTTACCAGACCATTCAGATTTTCGACAGCCATAACCTGCAGGGAGGGGTGCTGAAAAATCACCTGATTTACACCCGGTTCCCGCAGCCTGACCAGGAATTTTTTTATGTTCATTATTTCAATGTTCAGCAATATTCGATCACCCGGTCAGCATATGATTACTGGTTCAAGCTCAAGCAGGTAGCCAATCCTACCGGAAGTTTTATGGATACTCCTCCTGCTGCAGTAATTGGAAACGTCTATAATGTTAAGGATAAAAATGAACCGGTGCTTGGATATTTCGAGGTATCAGCCATGGTTACCGTACATGTAAAAACAGTTCCTGAAGTATTACAGCCTTACTGGGTTCAAAATCCTTGTACGAAATTCCCTCCTCCCGGTTTTTGTTTTAACTGCCTGAGTTTGCCTAATAGCAGCTTGGTAAGACCTTCCTACTGGTAAAAATGAAATCCAGAATGAACATATCCCGTTTTTGGTTATCCCTGATGCTGGTTTTTGGTATACTGCAAAGCGGGGTAGGCTACAGCCAAGCGATGAATCCTCTCGAGCCTGACAGAATTTATATTGTTATAAACAAACCTTTCTATATTTCCGGGGAAACCCTTTGGTATAAAATATATCTCCTTAACAGGAATTCCGAAACCCGGATCATACATATCGGCATTTTTAACCCGGCCGGCAAACTTATGATTGACCAGCAGCTTGCAGCGGATAACGGAATGGCAGGCGGATCGGTAGAAATCCCGCTGGATTGGCCGGATGATTATTACAGGTTTGAGGTCATGACCCGCTGGAACCTTAATTTCGGCGCACAGGGAATCAATGAAAAGATAATTCCTGTCTATAATTC
>JBJKSY010000227.1:0-6884 GCA_046703645.1 Cyclobacteriaceae bacterium | reverse complement strand
ACGATCAGGACAATCGCCCATTTCAGGTAGATCACGTAATAGTCGGTGGTGTTCTTGAACCGGGTTTCCTTGATCTCTGATTTTTCGTATTTATCGATCTGTGAAAATACCTGTTCGAGTGCCTGAGTATCCGATACCCTGTAGAACTTGCCTTCACCTATTTCCGCAATTTTACGCATAGTGGATTCATCAAGCGTGTTCTCCACATACCTTGTCCTTCCGAAGAAATCCTTCCCGAAAGGCACCTCCCCTTCTTTGCCGATTGCGATAGTATAGATTTTGATCCCGTAAGAGTGGGCCAGTTGTGCGGCGGTGATCGGGTCAATGTTGCCGGCATTATTGTCACCATCACTGAGTAATATCAGCACTTTGGATTTTGCCTTGGAATCACGCATCCTGTTTGTGGCCACGGCTATAGCGCTGCCGATCGCAGTTCCCTTGGCGGGTATCATATCGAAATTCAGACTTTTGATATAATGATACAGAAGATCATAATCGAGGGTAAGCGGAACCAGGGAGTATGCCTCTCCGGAAAATATTACCAGCCCGATCCTGTCCTGGAACCTGCCGGCTATGAACTCTTGGGCAACCTTTTTTGCGGCTTCCAGTCGGTCCGGCTTGAAGTCTTCGATCTGCATGGATTCCGATATATCGATCGCCAGCATGATATCGATGCCTTCGGTATACTGTACAACCTTTTCATTGGTTTTCTGCGGCCTTGCCAGGGAAATAGTTATCAGAACAACAGAAAGAGCCATAAGAATATCCGGAATGTACCGTAACATGCTCATGGGGCTCCACCTGAGGTCCTTTTCGGGAAGAGCGATGAGCAGCCTCTGCCTGAATAAATTATTGAGAAAATATTTTACAATAAATATGGCCGGCACAAGAAGCAGAAGCCAGAAAAATACCGGGTGATCCCAGGTATAATTCCGGAAAGTTCCCGGAAGGAACCAGTGCCATTGAAACCATTTCGAAGCTATGTCGGTATTATTCACCATCCTGTATCTCCTTGATTCTGACTTTAAAACGCATAACCGAATACTCCAGCAGCTTGCTGAAATACTCATGAAGGGGCTTCTCTTTTACATTCCCGTAAATAAAACGATCGATGGCCTTCAGGTTTTCTATCAGGGCAGTATCGTTATAGATCTTAACCAATTCACGGGTAGTAAGTTTGGTATAAGGGGCTTTTTCAAGGCTTTCCATATATTTCTTCCAGTCATGCAGCACATGTTCAGGATCGCCGTCCGAATGGCTGTCCCGGAGCTTTCCGATCCGCAGGAAAAATTTCTCGACAAATATCCTGTGTTTCCTCTTCAGCCTGTAGAGCTTTAACGCCTTCATGATCTTTTTACCGAAGAAAATGGTGACGGCAGTAACAAGTACAATCAACAGCGCGGAAATAATCAGCCATACAGGGTAATTGAATAGCTGGCGACTTTTCAGGAGTTGTGTATCCGCTTTGAGCTTCAGGGAATCGGGCAGTTGGGTAATAACCTGTTTCAGGTAAATGGAATCGGGATCGGTATAATAAGTGATACTGTCATTTTCTTTCACGACATAAACCGGCATCCTGAAATGAAGCACGGTATCCAGTTCGAAAGTTGTCAGGTAATAAATAACACTATCATAAAGGAGCGAATTCTTAATAGCTGTCGGGAACCATTTACGGTGATTCAGTTCAAAGGGGTGGTAATCATAGGATGAATCGGGCAGGTTAATTTTTAATTTTGGTGAATAGGTTACTGTCAGGCTGTAAG
The DNA here is from genome assembly GCA_046703645.1 of Cyclobacteriaceae bacterium. Classification (GTDB taxonomy): domain Bacteria; phylum Bacteroidota; class Bacteroidia; order Cytophagales; family Cyclobacteriaceae; genus DATDPY01. The sequence continues at coordinate 5,121 of JBJKSY010000227.1, read as the reverse complement.
GAACCTCCTGACCAAGCTTTATTGAATCAGATCCAAAACTTCCATGGATCCGAATTTGCTGGGACTGGGCAGGCAGGGACAACAAAAGTAAAATAAATAGGATCCAATGAATTCTAGTATACACTTCTCCTCGCTTTGTTTCTTACCCTGAATAATTTAACCAGTTTGGGAACATAATCCTCCCCGGTATCAACGAGCAGGTAGTTGGCATTTTGTTTCCTGCATAATATTTCGAGCTCTTTACGTTTGTCACTGAAGTTATTATTGAGCTGGTTTCGGAACGAAGCGGATGAAGTATTCATCCAGAGTGTCTTGCCGCTTTCCCGGTCGAAAAGGGGCACGATGCCCAGCCGCGGGAGCTCGGTTTCACGCTGGTCCGAAATATGAATAACAACAAGATCGTGTAGTCTGGCAAGTGCGCGCAGGTTGGATTCGTAGCCGGTATCTATAAAATCAGAAATGAAAATAACGATGCTTTTCCTTTTCAGGATTTCAAGGGTAAATAGTATCGATCTCCTGATATCTGTTTTCAGCGATGAGGGCTTAAGAGAGAACAATTCGGAAAAAAGAATATAAGCATGGCCGGGACCTTTTCCCGGTTTTATATATTTTTCCTTCTTGTCGGAAAAGCATAAGAGCCCGGCCTGGCTGGATTCCCTTATAGCGGAAAGCGCCAGAACACCGCAAATCTCCCTTGCAATATCAATTTTCTGTTTACCGGGGATCCCTATCTCCTGCGAGGCGCTCACATCAAGAATAAAAAAAACAATTTGTTCCTTTTCTTCCCGGAATGTTTTTACGTAGGTCCCGTGTCCTTTGGCCGTCACGTTCCAGTCAATAGTCCTCACATCATCACCGTACTGGTAGGCACGAACGTCGTCGAATTCCAGACCTGAACCCTTAAAAACAGAGTGGTAATCGCCCTGCATGTAGGAATTGATCGCCTTGCGGATCTGGATTTCATAACGTCGAAGCTTTTTCAGGAGCTCCTTCATTATTTTTTAGCTTTAAAATTAGAACTTATTTGAGTAATTTTCGGGCATGTTTAAGCTTTTTTATGTCTTTTTATTTATAACTCTGGCCGGATGTATCAGCCAGACCAAACCGGTGCCTCCGGGCATTCTTCCTAAAGAAAAAATGGTAGAATACCTTATTGATCTGCAGATCACGGAATCAAAAATCACCTATCTCAATTTACCCCAGGATACCGTTCGGAAATTTTACAGCCGGATCCAGAAGGAATTATTACAAAAGCATCATATTTCAGACTCCGCATATTATAAGAGCCTCAGTTATTATCTTTATGATGTAAATGGCATGGAAGACATTTACTCCGCCGTTGTAGACAGTCTCAGCCTTCGGGAACGGTTAAAACATATTAACTGATCAGGCGGAAATGTTGCATCCGGTCTCCTTCGAAGAAAAACTTGAATTCCATAAGATCCGTGATCTGATAAAAAAGAATTGTACGGGTAACCTGGGAGTCGGTCGGGTCGATGATATTTCCTTCTCCACAGAATATGATGAGATCATAACCCGGCTGAAACAGACTGCAGAATTCAAAAAGATCCTTGATTCGGGTGATAATTTCCCGTCAATGGAATACATGGATTATGCCGCTTACCTGTTGAAAGCTTCCAAGATCGACTCCTTTCTGACGGAAGAGGAATTTCACAACCTGAAAGCCTCGCTTTCCACCCTGAAGAACATTCTCGGATTCATCTCAAAGAATTCGGGGAATTATCCTGAGATCTCTCTTCTTGCTGTCGGCATATACCTGAACCCGGAATTGCCGGAAGAAATTGACCGGATCATCGATGAGCACGGGAAGGTACGGGATAATGCCAGCAAAGAATTACTTGAGATCAGGGACAGCCTGAAGAAGCAGCATTTCCGCGTAAGGAGGATCATGGAAAAGATGCTAAGTGATTATATCGCTGAAGGATATTCCCAGGATGATTCCAACGTTACCATCCGGAATGGCAGGCTTGTTCTTCCGGTCAGGGCCGAATTCAAAAGGAATACCGGGGGATTCATACATGATGAATCCGCATCCGGCCAGACCGCTTATATTGAACCGGCCAATGTTCTTGAGATCAACAATGATATCATGGACCTTGAATACAGGGAAAAAAGGGAACTCCTTAAAATCCTTGCCAGGCTGACCGATATTGTCCGTCCTGAAATTACAAACCTCAGCAAGGGCCTTGATTTTCTGGGGACTGTCGATTTTATAAGGGCCAAGGCCAAAGTTGCCATAATGCTGGAAGCTTCACTTCCCGAAATTGTAAAAAAACCTGCTTTTAAATGGACCGGGGCCAGGCATCCTTTATTGTTTTTGTCTCACAGGGCCATAGGAAAAGCCGTTGTTCCTCTCGATCTGGAACTAACCTCCGGCAACAGGATATTGATCATTTCCGGGCCGAATGCCGGGGGAAAATCCGTATGCCTGAAAACAATAGGTCTGAATCAGTATATGTTACAATGCGGCTTGCTGGTACCGATGTCGGAAGGATCCGTTATGGGAATATTCAACAGTATCCTGCTGGATATCGGCGATGAACAGTCCATTGAAAATGATTTAAGCACCTACAGCTCTCACCTGATCAGTATGAAAGCTTTCGTGGCTTATGCCGGGAAAAAAACATTATTCCTGATCGATGAATTCGGATCCGGAACGGAACCCCAGTTCGGGGGGGCCATTGCTGAAGCTATTCTGGATCACCTGGTGGAAAACAAGGCTTATGGAATTATCACTACCCATTATTCGAACCTGAAGAAATATGCGAATGAACACCCCGGCGTTCTGAACGGTGCCATGCGTTTCGATCTCGAAAAGCTTGAACCTCTTTTTATGCTTGACATCGGGCATCCGGGAAGTTCCTTTGCTCTGGAAATTGCCGCGAAGATCGGGTTGCCTGAAAAAATAATTTCCACCGCCGGAAAGAAAGTCGGTTTTGAACAGGTGAATTATGAAAAGCTGCTTGTCAGGCTTGAAAATGAAAAACGTCATCTGGAAGAAAAGAACCTGCTGGCTCAGAAAAAAGAAAAGGAGCTTAAAAAATTATCTGCGGAATATGAGGAGCTTAAGATCTTTCTGGAGAACCGTAAAAAAAATATTATTGATGAAGCGAGGGTACAGGCCCTTGACATTCTGAATGAAGCCAACAGGACCGTGGAAAATTCGATCCGCGAGATCAGGGAATCCCAGGCAGATAAAAACATATCAAAAACCGCAAGGGAGCATCTTGAAAAAACAAAGAAGAAACTGGCGGGATCAGGCCAGAAGAAAAAGACCGAATTACCGGCAGTTAAAGCTCACGTTGAAACCCTGTCAGTCGGCAATATGGCTTCAATAAAAGGTCAGGATTCTATTGGTCAGATTATTTCATTGAAAGGAAAAGAAGCCGAGCTTATTGTAGGACAGGTCAAAATAAAAATCCCTGTTAATAAACTTCAACCCGTGAGCGGCAAAACTGTGCAAATACAGTCAGGCCTGAAGAAATTTACCCGTCCGGGCGGTTTCGATGTAACTGAAAAAATGCAACAATTCAGGGATACACTTGATATTCGCGGACTGCGGGCAAATGATGCAATAAACAAGATGGATCAATACCTTGATCAGGCGCTCTATTTGAACAAAAAGGAAGTAAGGATACTTCACGGGAAAGGTAACGGCATACTGAGAAACCTGGTGAGGGTACAGCTATTGCGGTATAATTTTATTCAGGAAGCTCATGATGAACATGTGGAAAGCGGAGGGGCGGGGATTACGGTGGTAACCCTGAAATAAAAAAGACCGGGTGACCGGCCTTATTATCGATTTATATCTTCACTTATTTACTCATTGTCAATTGGTAATCCCCATCAAGCCTGGGAGTGACATAAGTAAATTTCACTGTCAACGAATTACCCACCAGTGAATTTATCTGTAGCCCGGTGACCGGAGTCACATTGGAAAGAGTAATCACTGAAGTGGAAGTTCCTGAAAAAGCCCAGGTTGAGGAACTCTGGGTGGTAAAGAAATCAGGGGCTCCCGATGCACTGAATGTTGTCGGATTATTATTGGTATCGGTATTAAAAGTGAGCGTAAGACTGCTTACAACCGTGGTGTCAACTCCTGAAGGGTACTGATCCACTTTTACGGTTGTCCATGTGCCTGATAACGCCTGCGCCTGTTTTTGCTGATCGGTCAAAGGATTGGGGCCAGGTTTTTTATGGCAGGACATCATTCCTGCCAGAAAAACAATGACAGCGGCTGATAAGATATACTGAAGGGACTTCATCTGGTTAAGGTTTTAATATTTAATAAACTCTAATATGGTGAAAAAAATTCAATTACGAAATTATTCTATAATATATTAAAAATGTTCAATTATTGGCAACCTTAAAGTCTTCAATTTTTATAACAATATCGCAATTTTTATATTCTTCCGGCTGATTCGAGGCCAATATTATTATTTTATTCTTTTTTATCCGCTGAAACAGGGAAAAATATAATTCCTTTCCTTCTTCATCCAGGTTGGATGTGGGTTCATCAAGGAAAAGAACTGGATTCAATGAATAAAATCCCAGCCCCAGTTTCAGGCGCTGTTTCATCCCGGATGAAAAATGTTTAATGTATTTATGGGTCTCCTTATCAAGATAAATTGAGTGAATGAAATCCGGTTCCGACATGGAATCAGGCAGCTTATTGAATTTAAAATGAAAGGAAACAAATTCACTGAGAGTAAATTCCTCGATCAGTTCGAGGTAGGGTGAGATAAAATCCAGATAACGAAAAAACCTGCCCGGTTCCACAGCAACATTTTTATCATGGTAGCTGACCGCACCTTCTGTGGGAAGCAGCCAGCCGGATGCGATCATCAGCAGAGTTGATTTCCCGCTCCCGTTATGCCCGGTAATTGCGTAACTGGAACCCGGTGAGAAAGTCTGGCTGAACCGGCGGAAAACCCATCCCTGGGTAAATTTTTTAGAGATGCCCTCCAGGCGGACTTCCATGGATCAGATATGATTGTATCCTTTCATGATTCCCCGGTCGGAATTCCTGATAAAATCAAGGATTGAATCTCTTTCTGAAGAAGGTGAAATCTCAAGTTCAACGGCTTCTATCGCCTTGGT
>JBJKSY010000226.1:0-2811 GCA_046703645.1 Cyclobacteriaceae bacterium | reverse complement strand
GGAATGCATATTGTACTGGACCTGGTGGCCGGCCATACTTCCAACCAAAGTCCATGGTTCAAACAATCCATGGAAGCAGATAAAAATCTGGAGTATAGTGATTATTATATCTGGCCTTCCTTCAAGCCGGACAGCCTGTCGCGATTTGAGGCCTCACGATATGTGGAGATCAATGCGCCGAGGGCAAAATATTATATAAAGAATTTCTTCGATTTCCAGCCGGCGCTCAACTACGGTTATGCACACCCGAATCCTGCTCATCCATGGGAGCAACCCGTTGATGCACCCGGGCCCCAGGCTGTACGGCGCGAATTGAAGAACATCATCACATTCTGGATGGAAAAAGGCATAGACGGCTTCCGCGTGGATATGGCTTTCAGCCTGGTGAAGGATGATCCTGACCGGGCAGCCACTATAGCATTATGGAAAAATATGACTACCTGGTATCGTGCCAAATTTCCTCAGGGAGTGCTTATAGCCGAATGGTTTGATCCGAAACAATCCATAGAAGGCGGATTTGACATTGACTTCATTAGACCCGGAAGTTTATTATCCTCATTTCATTACGGTCAGAGAACTCCGGTAAAGGTTTACTTTGACAAAGCCGGGGAAGGAAGTCTTAAGGAATGGATGGATAATTTCAAGGACCAATATGAAAACACCTTCAGGAACGGTTATATATCTGTTCCGACAGGGAATCATGATCTGCCGAGGATGGCTAACGCCGAGAGAGACGATCCGACGGAACTGAAAGTCATCATGACCTTTATGCTTACCCAGGCAGGAGTGCCCTTCATATAGTATGGGGATGAGATAGGGATGAAGTATATTCCCAATTCTCCGAATGTAGAAGGCAGCATGGGCCGGTCAGGTTCAAGGACTCCCATGCAATGGGACGACAGCAAGGATGCCGGCTTCTCGACAGCTCCCGCTGACAAGCTGTATATTCCCCTTGATCCCGATCCCAACCGCCCGACAGTTGCCAGAGAAGAAAAAGATCCGGATTCGGAGCTGAATTATGTAAAGGCGTTGATCAGGTTGCGGGAATCCTCCGCGGCCCTGGGTAACGACGGGGGATGGGAACTCCTGAGCGATGAAAATCAACCTTACCCTATGGTTTACCTGCGTACTAGCGGTAATGAAAAATATATCATCGCCATAAATCCCACAGGTAAAAAAGTGGAAGCCAGAATTCCTTCACAGCACGCGAAGGAGACTGCCTATGCTTACGGGACTGATAAAAAATGTCATTATATCCCGGGAAAAACAGACGATACGATAAAGATGCCGGCTGTTTCTGCCGCTATCTTTAAAGTGGAATAATATATAATTATCCTTTAAGGAAAGTCTAAGTGGTCTACCTGCCGGACTTAATCCTGGCCTGGGTTTAATTAAAACGAAACTCAGACCAGGATTTTCTATTCTGCTTTTTTATTACCCTCATGCCAGGAACTAAATACAGGAAGTACCTGTTCTGATGTTGAAATCATACCTGAATCGATCATGGGAACTGCTAAGAGTTTTGAAAATTACCCGGCAACTACCGTTATGCTTTCTGGCCTGCTTTCCTTATCGATCTATTTGCTGGGATTCCTGGTGATTCTTCAGTCAGGGCTTGTCTTTTCTCTGATTTACCTTTTATATATTTTATTGCTGGAAACCCGGTTGATCAAAAATCATTGCACATCCTGCTATTACTGGGGAAAGACCTGCGGCTTCGGGAAAGGCCGGATCAGTTCCTGGTTTTTCAGGAAAGGCGATCCGGAGAAATTCTGCCGGAAATCCTTTACCTGGAAAGACATGATCCCAGACCTGCTGGTTACACTTGCACCTCTTATTACCGGTATCGTTTTGCTGATCCTTGATTTTAATTATATCATCCTTTCTGAATTATTGCTGATTATCGCCCTCACTACCCTTGGCAATAGTTATGTGAGGGGTACATTAACATGTTCTTCCTGTAAACAAAGGGATCTGGGCTGCCCGGCAGCTCAACTGTTCAAGGTCGGCCAGGCCAGCAAATGAAATCCTACCGTCCGCGCGTATGGTCCCGGATTACATTTAACAAAAGCATTCGAAATATTATTAAGCAGATTAAATCAGGCCGGCTCAGGCTTCAGCATGCAGTCCGATACGGTTCCCCTCTGTATCCTGAATGACCGCAATATAACCGGCCCGTATCAAATATTTTGGAACCAGGACTTTTCCGCCGGCCAGCCCTACTTTATCCAGGACAACCTGAATTTCAGGGCTTGCATTCAGGTAAATAAGGGTACCTTCCGGGGACGGTTTCGCTCGCCCTGATTTAGTAAGTACGCCTGTCACCCTACCTGAAGTTGCCTGAATGATTCCCGGTTCCGACGGGAAGAAAGTCAGCTCTTCATTCGTCTCGCTGATATGTTCCGTATGCATTTCAATATCCAGGATCGTTTCATAGAATTTCCTTGCCCGGCCGGAATCCAAAACCGGAATTTCAAACCAGTTGATGACATTATTATTTGTGCCGATTTTCTTAAGATATGCCATATTTTTATTTTTTCAGTTTATTGAACCGTAAAGATAAACCAAGGGATTCCGGAAAGCCTGTGATGAATGTCACAAAAGTATCAGGTTCTTTTTTTCCTGATCCGGCTGATGGTTTCCCTGGCCACTCCGAGGAAAGATGAAAGTTGGGTCAGAGATATTCTCTGCAGAAGTTCCGGGTGATTATTTTCAATATATTCATAACGTTCCTCCGCACTGCGAAGATTGAACAGTTTCGCATGCTCATCCAGCCGCATGGCAATTCGCCGGAGGCATTTTTTGCCCAAT
>JBJKSY010000225.1:0-4716 GCA_046703645.1 Cyclobacteriaceae bacterium | reverse complement strand
CACCGATGGCTCCATATTTTGCAGCCAACGCCGGACCATGAAAACGTTGTATCCCCGCTTTGCCGTAGGCCATTCCCGTGCTCATCAGGGTCGGGTCCATTCGCTGATTGAAAAAAACGATTTTCCCTCGGATATTTTCCTCCCCCAGGCTGTCGAGCGCCTTCATGCTCTTTACTTCAACCACCCGGGCGCGTACTCCCTTGTCGCCGGTTCCAACGGAATTTCCCAGCGCTGTAATATTTACCGGGTATTCTTTCCCATGAAAAAAAATTCCGGCCACTTCATTTGCCCCGCGAACCCAGTGAGGCACCATCACCGGCTGAAGATAAACCGAGTCGAATCCATAATTTTCCATCAGGTGTTGCGCCCAGTTGACAGCTTCTTCTGCCTGCGGGCTGCCTGATAATCTTTGTCCGATCCTGTTGCATAACCATGAGAGATTCTGGTAACAGCTTCCCCGGAGAAGTTCCTGGTCATAAATTTTCCGGATCATGACCGAATCCCGGGCTCTGTCCGATTGAGCACAGGCATTGAACCATATGCCGGTCAACATGAACCAGGCTGAATAGACAAGAAAGGATGAAATGGATTTCATGCTTCGATCAATTTTTATCAGATTCCAAAGAAATACCATTTCACATCAAATCCCAACAACAGGTATTGCATTTTAAGTATCCTGCGAGGGCAATTCCCGGCGGCCGAAACGCTGATCCTGCAGTTCAGCAATTAGCCAGGTTCACGGGAATATTTCTGGCGAGGCCTCCTTCCGAGGTTTCCTTGTATTTGGAATTCATATCCTGGGCTGTTTCCCACATCGATCGTATCACCTCGTCGAGGGTTACGCGGGCATTCAGAGGATCGCTTTCAATTGCAATCTGGCTGGCAGTAATGGCTTTAATTACACCCATGGTATTCCTTTCAATGCATGGTATCTGAACCAGGCCGGCCACCGGGTCGCAGGTAAGCCCGAGATGGTGTTCCATAGCTATCTCGGCAGCCATCAGCACCTTTTCCGGTGTGCCGTCGAGACATTCAGTGAGGCCGGCAGCCGCCATGGCCGAAGAAACGCCGATTTCAGCCTGGCATCCGCCCATGGCGGCAGATAAGGTTGAACCTGTTTTAAAAATGGATCCGATTTCACCTGCCACAAGTAAAAAGCGAATGATGTCCTCTTCGGAAGCATGGTGGAAAATATTCAGGTACATCAGCGCAGCGGGAATCACGCCGGCGGCCCCGTTAGTGGGAGCTGTAACCACCCTCCCGAAGGCCGCATTTTCCTCATTCACGGCAAGCGCGAAGCAGGTGACCCAGTTGAGGATCTCTTCGAAGGAATGATTGTTATCCCTTATCAGGGAGATCCATTCCTGCACACCGGAATAGGTCCTTCCTTTTATAAGACGTTTGTTGATCCTGGATGCACGCCGGTGAACCTGTAATCCTCCCGGAAGAATGCCTTCCCTGTGACACCCGCGGTAAACGCAGGAAGCCATGGTTTCCCATATCTTCAACAGGCCCTGGCGTATGTCTTTCTCAGGCCTGATGCAGATCTCATTGTTAAGTACGACATCAGAAATTTTCATGCTGAGTTTATTCGTCCAGCCGATAATATCCCTGGCTGTATCAATCGGGTAAATAAAATCAACATTCATTTGCCGTGTTTCCTCTCCTTCGCATTCTATGAATCCGCCTCCCGTCGAATAGTAGGTAAACAGAGTTTGCTCCCCGGTATCAAAATGAATTTCGAATATCATACCATTCGGATGATAGGGCAGGATCTTATCTGCGCGGTGTATTATGTCAGTATCAGGATCGAATGATATTACAGGACCCTCCTGAATATTGATTCTTTTCAATTCGCGGATAACCTTCAATTTTTCATCAATGGAATCAGGATCTATGGTTTCGGGATCTTCCCCCTGCAAACCCAGCATCAAGGCAATACCGGTACCATGCCCCTTTCCTGTTTTGGCCAGCGACCCGAACAGGCTGATCTTTACCCGTACCAGATGATCCATATTGCCCGAGATCCTGATCTTCCGGATAATATCGAGGGCGGCCTTCCAGGGTCCCATGGTATGGGAGCTGCTGGGGCCGATCCCGATCTTAAAAATATCGAAAACACTGATTCTTTCCGGGACCATATTTGGCATTATCTGAAGATAAAATTAGTGATTTCGGGCATTAAGTTTTCGTGTATTATAAAAGAAAGGATCAGTTTTCCGAAGATACCAGGAGAGGGGCTGTCCAGGAAAAAATGAACTCAAGCACCTCTTCGGATCGATCCCCTTTCAAAAGTTCATGTTTCCTGTCCTCCCAAATTTTAAAGGTCATGTTTTTTCCGGAATTTCCTGCATATTCCCGGCTGGCCTCCCAGGAAGTTATCCTGTCATTCCTGCCGTGCATTAACAGGGTAGGGATAAGATTAAGTGAAGCATTCCTGATATTCCATTCACCGCTTTCTGTACAGAATTTAAAGAGCGGGTAGGAAATTTTATTATGTACCAGCGGATCAGGGTCCATGGTCCCGCCAGAATTTCCGGAGGGATCTCCCTTGAATGACAAACTCATTCCCGGGAAAAAGTGACTGAAAAAATTACCATAGGCAATTCGCCAGGGCGAAGGACGGAAAGCGAGGCGGAACATTGGCGAGGATAAAATGACACCGGCAAGTTCACGCGACCTGTTTCTAAGAATATAGTGGGCAGCCAGGTTTCCTCCCATGCTGTGGCCTAGGAGAAATAACGGAAGCTCCGGGTGATTTTTCCTGGTCTCTATCAGCAGCTCAGTGATATCATCCATCAACTGGTCCCCGGAATTAATATAGCCCCTTCTGCCTTCGGATTGTCCATGACCCCTTAGATCCATCCCGTAAACTCCGTAACCTTTCGTGGTCATGAATGATGCAAAATTTTCATAATGCCCGGTGTGACCGCCGAAACCATGCAAAATACAGAATACGGCATTGGGCTCTGTATCGGGTAACCATAGCTGCCCGAATAAATTCAGCCCGTCGAGGGCCTGTAAATGGAAGGTATCATGTTGCATGGTTTGAAATTAATATGAAAAGTTCGGATTTAACCGGGAATCGATGAACAGAAATTCCATTTATTTAAAATTTCATATCAGGCTTCTGACAGTAAACTTCTGGCGCGGTTCCAGATTATACCCTTATTATACGTTAATTACAGGAGTGGCTGATATGAAAATTAACCCGATCGGTGTATGGCTTGGCCGGACAACTTGTTTATTTTTGTGTCGTTGGTATAACAGGTATTAATATTTAAAATTTCCAGGTAATCCTTGAAAAAATTCACGGCCATTATTTCAGTCATAATTGTTGTCTCGGCAGCCTGGTTTTACCTGAAGCAGCATTATGAAAATCAGACCGTGAATGTCTGGCAACTGGTACATAAAAATTCCATTCTCGTTTATGAATCCGAACGGGCGCCCCTTGCCTGGAATGATTTTATCGGATTGCCTGCCTGGAAGATCCTGTCCGCCATTCCCGCGGTGGACAGCCTAAATGAACGGCTGGTCTATCTTGACAGTATAACCGGGCATAAAGGACAGATTGAAAATCTCCTTCGCGACAGGGTGTTTCTTCTGTCAGTTAACAAAGTTTCCAATGACCGGCTTGATTACGTGATGTTCCTCACTATAAATAATAATGAAAAACACAGGATACTGGCTGAGATCCTGGACAAAATCAAATCTGTTCCCGGTTATACATATGATACACGAAACTTTAATAAGACCGATCTGTACGAAATTAAAAACAAGGCCGACCATTCTGTCTTCACTTACTTCCTTTATAAAAATTTTTTCATAGGAAGTTTTACACCTTATCTGGTGGAGGATATAGTCAGAAATATTTCTGATGATTACCGGTCGGGTTTCCTCTCCAATTACGGATCGGTCCTGAATTTTCCCACCATGAAAGGGGACGAAGGGAATCTGTATTTCAATCCACATGAACTTCCGTCACTGATCTCGACTTTCACGGATCCTTCGATTGAAAAAACATTTGAAAGACTGGCCCACTTTTCAGGAGTCGGATATTTCGATATCAATTTTGAAAAGAACAGGTTCCTGCTGAACGGGATAACTCAGGATACTCAGGATACTTCCGCAACTTTTTTGTCGACACTCGCCAGCCAGCAGCCTGCGGAGATCCAATGCTTTAACCTGATGCCATACAATACGGCGTACATGTTCGATTTTACCTTCCAGAATTTTGCTGCCTGGCGTAAAAGCGTAGATGATTATTGGCGTAAGACAAATGACTACAGCTTCCAGCGGAAAGAAGCTTTCCTGGCTAAATACAGTTTTCACGAAAGCGATTTTTATAAATTCATCGGCCATGAAATGTCCGTTGCCAATCTTGAGACAGGTGATCCGGTTAACAGCGACAAGCTGGTGATCTTACAGGTTTCCGACACTACCGGGGCGATAAATTTCCTGAATAACCTGTCTCAGACACTGCATTACGGACCCGGGGACACCATTTTTTTTGAAAACTACGGGAATTACAAAATCCGGCAGTTGACCATAGAAAATTTCCCCTCTTCGCTGTTCGGTAGCCTGTTCAATGGATTTGAAAATACATACTATACGGCATTCAGGAATTTCCTGGTACTGGGCAATAACCTGGAATCGGTTGAAAGTTTTCTTTCCGATATTGACCAGGATAATACCTGGGGAAAATCTGTAAGTATG
>JBJKSY010000224.1:0-2401 GCA_046703645.1 Cyclobacteriaceae bacterium | reverse complement strand
GTCCCGATACATTGATATATATTGTATTCAGGCTTACCCAGAATATACATAAACCCGGCGCCTCGCTTGTTTCGCCCGAGGATTCGACATTCCTTACTTCCGGTATCCATATCGATTCCTATGCCGAAAATGGAATGGTAAAGCAATGGAAGGAGATCTCCTATTTCAATACCTATCAGCATGTCGGCCTAACGCATCCTTTACTTCCGGGTGATTCTGTTTACTTTTCATTTACCTGGCATTACCGGATATCTCTTAAAAATGACCGTGAAGGGATGATCGATTCCTCCACCTGCTTTATCGGGTATTTCTATCCGCGGGTTGCTGTCTTCGACGATTACCTCGGATGGAATACGACGGAATTCAATAACCAGGTCGAATTTTATAACGATTTCAATGACTATACCTTAAGTGTTCAGGTTCCGGGCAATTTCGTGGTGTGGGCCACCGGGACCCTTTTGAATGCCGATAAAGTTTTACAACCCGACATTACTGCCAGGTTTGAAAACTCGTTGAAATCGGATGACGTGGTGCATGTAATAACCCAGGCTGACTGGAACTCTCATAAGGTTACAATTCGGGATGAAACCAATACCTGGAAGTGGAAAGCCAATGATGTCACCGACGTATCAGCCGCCATCAGCGATCATTTTGACTGGGATGCGTCCAGCGTGGTAGTTGATAAAACTTCTGGCCGGAGGGCTTCGGTACAAGCTGTTTATTGCGACACGGTTACAGATTTCAGGAATGAAGTAAATACCGGTCGAAGGGTCCTGAATTACCTGTCAAACATCCTGCCCGGTGTTCCATATCCCTATGAAAAGACCGTGGTGGTCCAGTCCTATAACGGCGGTGGTATGGAATACCCGATGATGGTAAATGAAAGCACCTTTGGAGATGATACAATATACCAGGAATCCGTGGTCGCCCATGAAATTGCTCATACCTATATGCCCTTTTACATGGGCATCAACGAAACCCAATATGCATTCATGGATGAATGCTGGGCAAACACCTATGAATATTTAATGGATCAAAAATTCCTCGGGAAGAAAATCGCCGGCATACTTTATACAAGTGTGAATGTTCAATGGACCATTTATAATAAAGAAATGATGCATAACTATTCCCAGGATTATGATATGCCCGACATCACTCCTTCTCCTGAACTCTCTGAAGGTTATGAATTCAATGCATACGGCAAGCCCTCGCTGGCCTACCTGGCGCTCAAAGATGATCTCGGTGAAAACCTGTTCAAGAAATGCCTTAACGAATACATGAACCGCTGGCATGGCAAACATCCCATGCCCTGGGATTTCTTCTATACCTTTAATGACGTTTCCGGGCAGAACCTGAACTGGTTCTGGAATAGCTGGTTCTTCTCCAATAATTACATGGATATCGGAATTAAAAATGTAATTAAGTCAAAGAAGGGATATGAAATTTTTCTTGACAATAACGGGGGAATGGCCATCCCTTTCGATGTGAATATTGTTTATGCCGACGGATCAAATGATTCCATACACCAGACTTCTGCAGTATGGAAAAATGGCGTTTCAAACGCAGTCATACCGATCCATACAAGGAAAAAAATAGAAACCATCAGACTGGAAGCAGGTCTTTATATTGACGCAGACAATTCGGATAATTCATGGTCATATAAAAATTAATATCTCTCTGGTCCGTCCATCCTATTCCTTGATAAGGCGATCCCCCAACGTATAAACCAGGATATGGTGAACAATTGAAATCAACGCCAACGCCCACCCTAACATATGGTGTCCTTTTACATAGAAAGCAACGGCTGCCAGTCCTGATATAAGCATTTCCTGCGTTAAACGAAGCGGTTCGGCCCATTTCCCCGTCTGGTGAAAATCCACGGCTCCCCAGAATCCGAAACCCATAAGGGGCACGCTGACAGCGAGCATGACTTTCAGTAAGGTTGTCGCCCCGGTCCGGTAACCCCAGTACCCGAAAGCCACTACGATCCCGGCTTCCATAATCGCCCGAAGGGCTACGTTAATCCATCTTATCCAAGATTTCATAAATTGATCCTGATTATTTCACAGACATGAAACTAAAAAAAGGCATTTTCCCCAAATTGCCATTAATATAAAAAATTAACTCCTGTCGTTGCTTATTGTTTGAAAATGGCAAAATTTCACTTATTTTGAATCCACACTCAGAACATTATCCCTATGTCAGTAATAAAAAGAATTTGTCGCCTTCCGATAAAAAAAATAATCCCCTGGATGTGCTTGACAACAATGATTATTACGGGTTGCCACTCCAATAAATCAACCGGCATTGAAGGCGCCTGGAAGCTGGTATCCAGCAGATACGTGATCAATGATTCGGTGACTTACCGGTATCCCGGCAACATGGTCGAAAATCAGATCAA